>NZ_MWIG01000156.1:0-34329 GCF_002156145.1 Streptomyces sp. NRRL B-24572
ATCGGCCGGACAAGTCCTAGGCGGCGACTGCGCATCAGGTGGGCGAAGAGACGCTCGACGATCCACCGCTTGGGCAGCACCACGAAGCCGCGCATGTCGTCGCTGCGTTTGACGATCGCCAGGACCAGGGCGAACGTGGCCAGGCAGTACTCAACGAGGCTGCCGGTGTAGCCGCCGTCGGCCCAGACCAGAGCGAGGCGGTGGTGGGCGTCGGCCACTTGATGCAGCAGGATGTGGGCGGCGGTGCGGTCGCCGACATCGGCGCTGGTGACCATGACGCCCAGCAGCAGGCCGAGGGTGTCGACCACGACGTGCCGCTTGCGCCCGTTGACCAGCTTGCCGCCGTCGAACCCGCGGCTGTCCGCGCCGACGACGGCGTCCGCCTTGATGGACTGCGAGTCGATCACGCCGGCCGTCGGCTCCGTATCCCGCCCCAGCTTCTCGCGCACCCGGCCGCGCAGCCGGTCATGGAACTCCTTGACCAGGGCGTTCTCGCGCCAGCGGCAAAAGAAGGCATACGCCCGGTCCCACGGCGGGAAGTCGGCAGGCATCGCCCGCCACTTGATCCCGTTGTCCACGAGATAGCGGATCGCGTCCAGCAGCGCGCGGTGGCAGTATCCCTCCGGCCGGCCGCCGCGGCCGCGCATCCAGCCCGGCGTCGGCAGCAGCGGCCTGGCCTCGGCCCACTCCGCGTCCGTCATGTCCGTCGGGTACCGGCGCTGCCGCTCGGGCCGGTCGGCCGCGTTGCCGTACACGTGCGCGAGGCAATCACACGATGGAGCAGCCGAGTTCGACTGCCCGGCCACCAACACGGAAGACTGCGGCACCGGGGCCTCCTGGTGCTCTATGGATTCGACACCCACGAGCTGTTCAGGAGGTCCCCGTCTTCATGCTCTGGCCACGGCAGGATCACCCGACCGGGAAACCGCGTTCGACCGCCACCACTCAAGATCGAAAAGACAACAGCTTCTCAGAGTTTCCTGAGCGGACTGACTCGTGATTCGACGAGGCTGGATCCGGACCGGCCTTGGCGCGTCAGTGCCCTTGACCGAGTTCGTCTCCACTGATGCCCTTGGGCGGTTGGATGACGAACTCGGGGGGTTTCGTGACGGGGGTTGACCTTGGGACGCTGGGGCGCATGAGTGACACGCCAGCGCCAGTTGGGGAGACGCATCCCCTTCGCGGGTGGACGGCTGACGCATGAGGCTTCGGCGCGGGATCTCGATCGCCGTCGTGGCCGCCGGCGGAGTCGTGACGACCATGCTCGTGGGGCTGGTTACGAACGCGGTGTCCGAGTCGGAGTGGCCGGGGTGGTTGGGGTGGCTGCAGAGGCATGCCTGGTTCTCGTTCGTGCTGCTCGGGGGGCTGCTCGTGGTGATGACGGTGTTGGCCGCCCTGTCAGATTCACGGACGCCCGTGCGGCAGCCCGAGTTGGCGCCCCAGAATGAGGCCGAGCCGCCGGGGGCCGCGCTCGTGTTGCGGGCGCTGCCGCGTGACACCGCGGCCTTCACGGACCGGGGCGCCGAGCTGGCGGCGCTCGTGGGGTCGGTGCGGGCGGCGCAGGAGAGTGGTGAGGCGCTGCCGGTGCATGTGATCGACGGGATGCCGGGGGTGGGGAAGACGGCGTTCGCCGTGCACGCCGGGCATGTGCTGGCGGAGCGGTTCCCGGATGGGCAGTTGTTCGTGAACCTCAACGGGCACACGACCGGGCGGAGCCCTGTGCAGGCCGGCGAGGCGCTGGCGTCGTTGCTGGCGGCGACCGGGGTGCCTGCGGGGCGGATCCCGGCCGGTGATGATGCGGGGGCGGTCACTGAGGCGAGGGCCGCTATGTGGCGTAGCGGTCTTGCGGGGAAGAAGGCGCTGCTCATCCTCGACAACGCGGCCAGCTACCGACAGCTGGAGCCGCTGCTTCCTGGGGCGGGCGACTGTCTGGTGCTGGTGACCAGCCGGAAGCGGCTGGCGGCGCAGGAGGAAGTGGTGCTGCCCGTGGAGGCGCTGCCGGCGGATCACGCTGTCGATCTGTTCGTACGGCTCAGTGGGCGGCCGGCGGCGTCGCTCGACCGGGACGTGGTCGCGGAGCTCGTCGGGCTGTGCGGGTATCTGCCGCTGGGCGTGTCCCTGCTCGCCGCGCGGCTGCGGCACCACCCGTCTTGGGGCGCCGAGGACCTCCGCGAGCGGCTGGTGGCCGCGCGGGATCGGCTGGGGGAGCTGCGGGCCGGGGAGCGGGCGGTGGCGGGGACGTTCGAGCTGTCGTACCAGGACATGGAGGAGGAGCACAGGCGCTTCTTCCGCGGGCTGGGCTTCTACCCTGGGACCGATCTCGACGCCTATGTCGGTGCCGCGCTCGGTGGGGTGACCGTGGCGGAGGCGCGGCGCCAACTCGACGCGCTGTACGACGCCCACATGATCGACGAACATCCGGGGAGCCGGTACCGGCTTCATGATCTGTTACGTGATTTCGCCCGCGGTCTCGCCGACGAGGGAGGCAGCAGTATGGAGCAGACCGAGGCCGTTCAGCGTGTGTGCCTCTACTACCTGGCCGCTCTTGCCGCCGCGAACCGGCACCTCGTCCGAAAAGGCGCGGTCGCAACCCCACCGCCCGACGAGGCCGCCTCGGTGGAGACCCCGCGCATCGAGTCCCGCGCGGCGGCCCTCGGCTGGCTGGAGAACGAGCGGGCCAACGTCCTCGCCTGCATTCGGCGTGCAAGCGGTCTCGCCCTGCACGAGCTCGTCATCCGCATGGCCGCCGCCATGGCCCCGTTCCTGCGGCAGGCCGGCCCCTGGGACCAGGCCGTCGGGCTCCATCGGACAGCCGCCGACGCCGCCCGGCACACCGGCGACCGCAAGGCCCTCGCCGGCGCGCTCGCCGAGCTCGGAGTCGTACGGCGCTTCATGGCCGCCTACCCCGAGGCGGTCGAGGCGCTCAACGAGGCGGCGGAGGAGTACGACGCCGCGGGCGACCCGCGCGGCAAGGCTGACGCGCTGAACCAGGCCGGCATCGTCTGGCTCATGACCGCCGACAACGAGGCTTCCGCCCGCGCCCAGACCGAGGCCCTCGCTCTCTACCGCGAGGTGGGCGACCGGCTCGGGCAGGCCAACGCGCTCGCGGACCTCGGCATGGTGCGTCGGCAGACCGGCCGGTTCGACGCGGCCGTGGAGGCACAGAGCGAGGCGCTGTCGATCTACCGGGAGCTCCACGACCGGTACGGGGAGGCGAACTCCCTCAGGGATCTTGGCGTCGTGCACCGCCTCACGGGCGAGTACGAGCAGGCGGCGCGCCGACACCGAGAGGCGTACGACATTTACGTAGAGCTCGACGACCGAACCCACCAGGCGTACGCGCTCAACGAGCTGGGCGTCGTGAGGAGGCTGACGGGCGACGTCGTCGGTGCCCGGGAGGCGCACGACCAGGCGCTGGAACGCTTCACCGAACTCGGGGAGCGGTTCGGACGCGCGAACAGCATCCGAAACCTGGGGGCGCTGGAGCGCGTGGCAGGCAGTGCCACGGAGGCGGTCCGGATACTGGAGGAGGCTCTGAGCGCGTTCCGCGATCTCGGCAGCCGCGGTGGAGAGGCCGCTTCGCTGAGCGAACTGGGCGCCGCCCGATGGATGCTCGGCGAGTGGGATGAAGCCATCGAGGCGTTCCGGCGCAGTCTGGACCTCCACCGGGAGCTGGGAGACCGGTGCGGCGAGGCCGAGGTACTGAACCACTGGGGGCCCTTGGTACGCGCCTCCGGGGAGGCGGAAATCGCGCGGGAGTACTTCGAGGAGGCCCTCGCCTTGGCTCGAGACATCCGTTCTCCGCTGGAGGAGGCGCGGGCTCTGGAAGGGATCGGCCGCTGCGACTTGATCACGGCCGGGGTGACGCGGGCCGAAGGCCATCTGCGGAACGCCGCCGCCCTCTATCGGCGGCTCGGAGTCGATGCGGCGGCCCAGGAACTCGAAGAGCTGCTCGCCCCACGAGCCGGATAGGCCGGTCGCTACCTGGCCGGAATCCGTATGCCGCCGACGACAACAGCACTGCTACGGTGCCGAGTCGGTCTGTCGCTTCAACCGCCATCGCACACCACGAGGAGCGTTGAATGTCGCCACGTACGCCCATGCTCGCGCCGCCCGTCTGCCCAGAATCCATCGAGGGCAATGCAGTCCTGGAACGGATCGCCACCCGTGTACAGCAGCGACTCGACGAGGAGAAGTCCGAGGCGGACGGCTTCGCCGCGGGGCCTCACGCGGCGTCTCTCATCTGGCCCTGGTGGTTCTGAGCGTCGGCGTTTGATGAACTCGCTCGAAGAGACCGCACCTTTTCGGACCTTCATCCTCAAGGTCGCGAACCGCTGCAACATCGATTGCGACTACTGCTACGTCTTCAACTCCAACGACCAGTCGTGGCGGCACCTGCCCGTCCGGCTTGGCGTGGACGTGGCGAGGAAGGCAGGCCGGCGCATCGGCGAGCACGCCACGGCGCACGGCCTGCCGACCGTCCATGTCGTCCTGCACGGTGGGGAGCCGATGCTGGCCGGTCGCCGCCACGTGACCGAGCTCATCAACGCCGTACGCGAAGGCGTCCCGGCGGAAGTGAAGGTCCGCTTCGAGCTTCAGACCAATGGAACTCTCCTCACGAAGGCGTGGCTCGACCTGTTCGAGAAGTACGGGGTGGTCGTCGGCGTGAGCCTCGACGGGCCCCCGACCGCCAATGACCGGCACCGGCTGACCCACACCGGTCGGTCCAGCTCGGCGGCCGCCGTGCGCGGCATCGAGCTGCTGCGGGAGCGGCCGCACCTCTTCGCCGGTCTCCTCGCAGTCGTGGACCTGGCCAACGACCCTGTCGAAGTCCACGACTACCTGGCGTCCTTCGAGCCGCCGGTCATCGACTTCGGTCTTCCGCACGCTACCCACGACGACCCGCCGCACCGAGACAACCTCGACGTGCCCGAGTACGGGCTCTGGATGAGCCGGGTGTACGACGCCTGGCTCGCCCGGCCCGAGCACCGGCACAGCATCCGGATGCTGGAGGACATCGTGGCGCTCAGCTCCGGCGTGCGCGGTGCGGTGGAGACACTCGGCCTGGCCCCACCGACGAGTGTCGTGATCGAGTCCGACGGGACGATGGAAGCCGTGGACACGCTGCGCTCCGTCGAAGAGGGCGCCTCCCGGCTCGGGCTCGACGTCTTCCAGCACTCTTTCGACGAGGCGTCGCGTCACCCGAAGCTCCTGCACCGGGCAGACGGCAGAGCTGCGCTCGCCGAGAAGTGCCAGAGCTGCCCTCTGGTGGAGGTCTGCGGAGGCGGCTACCTCCCGCACCGCTTCAGCGCTGCCCACGGCTATCGGAACCCCTCTGTCTACTGCGCGGACTTGGAGTACTTGATCCGCCATGTCCAGGACTCGCTGCGCGCGAGCGGGTGGGACGCGTACGCGCCAACCGCGCAGTCTCCATGAGACGGCCGGCCGTAGCGCCGCTGAGGCGTAGAGCGTTGAAGCAGGTGAGCGAAGTGAACGACGATCGAGGAACGAGGAGTTGTACATGACGGTGACGATCCGACCTGCCGAGCAGCGGGACGTCCACGCGGTGGCCGAACTGATCGAGGAGATCGAGCAGTTCTACGGATCGACCGAGATCCAGCCCTTCGAGGAGCGGCGCGCGCAGGTGGAGGAGGCACTGTTCGGCGCCTCGCCGCTGGCCTCGGCTCTCCTGGTCGAGGACGAGGTCGGGGACATCGTGGGGCTCGCCGCCTACTCCTTCCTCTGGCCGGCCGCGGGCTCCACACACTCCTTGTTCCTGAAGGAGCTGTACGTCCGCGACACCCTGCGCCGCCAGGGCATCGGTGCCCGGCTCATGGACGAACTCCGGGCTCTGGCCGCCGCGCGCCCGGGGTGCGGCCGCGTCGAGTGGATGACGGACCGCGACAACCCCGTCGCCCGCGCGTTCTACAAGTCGCTCGGCTTCGCCGAGTTCGATGGGAAGATCGTCTACCGGATCGAGACGACCGGCACGGCGTAAGGGGACGCGGGGCTGTGAAGGAAGAACTCTGCGAACGATGCGAGCTCATCGTGGGATTGGGCTGCTGCTGCCCGGCGAACGGCGCCGCGCCCAGGGCGGAGCGGCCCGCGTCGCCGATTCGGCGGGAATGGCGGGGCTTCCCTGCGGACACCATCCTGATCTCGCCCACGCGATACGCGCACCGGCCAGGGGCTTGTACTCACCTGGAAGACGAGTACATCAAGGCACCTCGGTGGGGATGGATTCCGGACCCGCCGTCCGGGCTCTGGGACCGGCTGAACGTCACCCATCCGGCGACCGCGACAGCGGGCAACACCGGCCGACAGGCTGTACAGAGGTGCAGCTCATGCGAGACGGCGGTGTCGTAGCGGCTCCGCCGTGGACGGTCGCCGGTTCGACTCTGTCGTTGATCTTGTAATGACCCCTGGATCCTGCACGATCACGCTGGGTACGTTGTCGCCATGCTCCCCGAACCGCGCAGCCGTGAAGAGCTGGTCGCCTTCCTGTGTGACCTGCACAAAGAGTTCCGCATCCGTGGCCACGAGTGGGAGAACAACACTCTGGACGACTTCCTTGAAGCGCTCGCCGCGTGGGTGAACGACTCCCCAGGTGCGTACCGTCATGGGGGAGAGCAGATCCCCCATGACGGAGACTGGACCTTCATGGCCCGAGCCCTCCACGCGGCCACCAGCTACGAGTAGAGCGGGACTCCGCGGCTCTCCAGCGTCGCTCAGGGCCTGGTGGCGATGACCGCCTCGGTCCGGATCACCTCGTCGAACCGTCCGGACGGGGCGAAGGCGAGCAGCGCCTCGCGCAGGTCCCGCTCGAAGGCGTCCTTCTTCTCGCCGAGTTGGGCGGGGCTGGAGTAGGAGAGGCTGAAGACCCAGCCGATGACCTCGTCCACGGTGCGGGTCAGGGTGTGGTCCCAGCGCGTGGTGTCGACACGGGAGAACGGGCTGCGGGCGAGGACGTCCTGGTGGCCTTCCTTGGGGTGAGAGTACGTGCCGGAGCCGGCGCGGCGCTCGGGGCCGAGGTAGCGGGTGCGGACCTCGTCGATGACCTGTCGCCAGGGGGCGGGTTCGAGGTCGCCGGGAGCGCCGCCGGAGGCAAGGACGATCGCTCCGCCCGGCTCGATGATCCGATCGAGGTCCCGGGCGACCCGGTCGCGGTCCATCCAGTGGTACGCCGCGCCCATGACGGTGAGGAGGACGGGCCCGATGTCCATCGTCGGGAGGGTGGTGGAGTCCCCCTTGCGCCAGTCGATATTGGTGACGCCCTGCTCGGCGGCGAGGCGGCGGCCCTCTTCGAGCATGCCCTTCTCGGGGTCGACGGCGATGACCTCGCCGACGAGCGGGGCGAGGTCGAGGGCGATGATGCCGGGGCCGGCGCCGAGGTCGAGGACGCGCTGCGTGCCGTCGAGGCCGAAGCGGTCGGCGAGCAGGGTGTAGAACTCGGGCGCGTAGCGGGGCCGGAAGGCGGCGTAGTACGGCGCCGTGGACGCGAACAGCTCTTCGGGCGTGTACGAGGGGGTGGAGGAGGTCACGGGTCCAGTCTCTCGCGGGGGTGCGGTCAGGGTCGGGTGCTCGGTCAACGAGCCGGAGAGGCGCTCAGGTGCTCCCACCAGTTGGTGAGGGGGCGGGCGCCGGAGCCCTCGCGGGCGACGGAACCGTCGGGGTGGCGGTCACGGGCGCCGAGGAGTTGCCGTTCGACGGCGTCGAGGTCCGGCCGGTCGAGAAGGCCGGGGGCGGGGTCATCGACCGCGTTGAGCCACCGGTAGCCGTACTGCATCATGACGGCCAGCCGGTCGTGTCCGGAGCGGTTGAGGCCGCCGGCGTGCCAGGTGCGGTTCTCGAAGAGCACCACGTCGTACGGGCCGATGTCCGGAGTGATCGCGCCGGGCGGGTCGATGTCCCCCTCGGGGACGGTGACGGGTCCGGTGCGGGTGTGGCTGCCGGGCACGAACATCGTGAATCCCGCGTCCGGGCCCGGGGCGGTGAGGAAGTACGCCACCTTGATCGCCAGGCGGGGCGTGTGCTCGGCGCTGAGGTCGGCCACGGTGGAGGACATGTCGCGGTGCCAGCCGTGCCGGGACGGCACGCGGATGGTGCGCTGCTCGTCGGGCAGGGACGGCATGGCGATCAGGTTGCTCGACAGCAGGTGGATGTTCGGGCTGAGCAGGCCGACGAGCGTGGGCAGCACGGCCGGGTTGGCGACGAGCGGCAGGAAGGCGTCGTCCAGGGCGACGACGCCGCGGAAACCGTCCTTGCCGTCGACCGAGCGGTCTCGGCCCACGGTGCGGTCGGTGGCAAGGAGCCGTACGGCGGCCTCGGCCGCGCGGTCGCGGACCTCGGGGGCGAGGGCGCCACGCAGGATGAGGAGGCCGTCGCGGTCGAAGGCGGCCAGCTGCTGCGGGTCGGGTGCGAGCGGGGTGGTCATCATGGCTCCTTCAGCATCGAGAGCGCCTGAGCGGTGAGCGCGGAGGCGGACATGCCGCAGAGCTCCAGCAGCTCGGCGGACGCAAGGGGGCGCCCAGGATCGCGGTAGCCGACCACCCAGACCCGGGCGGCTTCGCCGCGGGCGGCGAGCAGGGCCCGTACGGCTGGTGCCTGCGTGACGGTGGCCAGCAGTACGGGAACGCCGGCCGGGAACAGGTAGGCGAAGGTGCCGTCGGGCAGCGCGGCGGGCCAGGTGTCCGGTTGGCCGAGGACGGTGAGGTCGTTGATGTGCACGTACTGGATGCGCGCGTCAGGCCGGGCGGCGGCGATCTGGCCAGCTGCGGCGGACAGTTCGCGCGCCGCGACGTCCCCGGCGGAGGCGAGGACTAGATCCGGGCCTCCGGGGCCGGGGGTGCTCAGGTGGGGCCAGATCGCGGCGCCGTTCGTCAGCTCCTCGCGGAAGGTGTCCGGCGGGAACGTGAGCGTGTGGTGCTTGTCGGCGATAAGGAAGTTCGCCCGGTCGCGCCCGGTGAGCATGACCGTGAGGGTCGCGGCCGCGCGGGTGGCGTCGGCCGGGGTGTAGACGTGCACGGTGGGGTTCTCGGTCTCCAGCATCGCGGAGACGAGCCCGGGGTTCTGATGGGTGTAGGTGTTGCGCCAACCCAGCGAGGTGATCAGGTAGTTGATGTTCGGCAGGCCGCCGATGCCGGTCGCGGTCCGCGTGCTGCGGTGCTTGAGGTGCTGGACGAGCAGGCTGGTGTTGACCGCGGCAAACGCTTCGTACGTGGCCAGCAGCGCGTCGCGGCCGGTCTCGGTGTAGCCCTGGAGCCAGGCGTGGCAGATCTCCTCGTTGAGGATCTCGCTCGCCCACGCCGGCATCCGGCCGTCACCGCCGTTGGTGTTCAGGCGCAGTCGGTTGGAGGCGGCCTCGTCCGGGCTGAACAGCCGGAAGGCACCGGCGGCGGCGCGCTCGCGGATCACGGCGCTGACCAGCGGCCACGCCTCTTCTCCGCTGACGGTGAGCGGCTCCACCGGTGGCGCGGGGCGGGGCCGGGGCGCCGGGTGTG
Source organism: Streptomyces sp. NRRL B-24572 (assembly GCF_002156145.1). Taxonomy (NCBI): domain Bacteria; kingdom Bacillati; phylum Actinomycetota; class Actinomycetes; order Kitasatosporales; family Streptomycetaceae; genus Streptomyces; species Streptomyces sp. NRRL B-24572. Next base: position 9,501 of record NZ_MWIG01000156.1, read on the forward strand.
GCAGCGCCTGCCGTACGAGGTCGGACGGCTGCCCCTGATCGGTGAACAGCTCGGCCGGCTCGTACGAGGCCAGCCAGGCGGCGAGGGCATCGAACTCCTCCCGGTCGCGGGCGGGGTCCTTCAGCGGGGTCTTGTGGACGGCCGGGGTCCCGGCGATCTGGCGGCCCGCGACCTGCTCGGGGCCGGTCGAGCCCTTGGGCATGGTCAGGACGATGACCGGCTGCGGCCGGGCGACACCGAGCGGCCGCAGCCTGGCGCACACCTCGGCCAGGACCGCCCGGAAGCCGGCCACATCGGAGCCGTCGTGGAGGAACGGCTCGTACCCCAGGCCGGTGAAGTACGCGCGCAGCTCGTCCTCGTCGAGCCCGGACAGGATGGAGGGGCCGCCCATCCGCAGGCCGTTGGCCAGCACGACGGGCAGTACGGCGCCGTGCAGCCCGGATCCGAGCAGCGCGCGCCGGGCCGTCCACGCAGCCGCAGCCGCGCCGGTCTCCAGCTCCCCGTCGCCGAGCAGCGCGACCACCAGGCGGTGCGGGGCGTCCAGGACCATGCCCTGCGCGACGGCGAGCGCCGGCCCGAGCTGGCCCCCGGTGTAGCGCACGCCGGGGATGAGCGGGGTGATCTCCCCTCCGTAGGCGCGGGTGCGGGGGAAGCCCGCGGCCAGCGCACGTAGGTCGGCGGCAGACCAGCCCGGGCCGTTGCCGGTCAGGGTGAGCGTCTTCGTCAGGTACGCGTGGGCGAGCGCCGACGGCCCCGCGTGGCCGGCGCCGTGAACGACCAGGACTTCACTACCCGGAGGCCGCCATGCGGTGATCGGGCCCAGGTGGGCGAGCATCCAGTTCACCGGCGGGCACACCCCCCAGTGTCCGCTCGGCAACTCCTTCACGTCCTCCACCCGCAGCGGCCGGGCGGGCAGCACGTTGTCGTTCAGGTACAGCTGCGCGGTGCACAGGTAGTTCAGCGCCCGCCACACGGCCGCCACGGCCGCGTCCGGCACGCGGGCCGCCGCGTGCGATGCGGCCTGGCTCCAGTCGGGGAAGTCGCCCGGGCACGCCACGGCGGCGGGCCCGGGGAGCAGAGCGGTCTCCGTCACCGTGCCGCCCCCTTCCGCGCGGCGACCGCGTCCACGGCGGCGGTGACCCGCCCGGCCCGGATCTCCTCGGTGCCGGCCTCGGTGATCAGGTGGAGGATCTGCGCCTGCTCGTGGACGGGCACCGCGCCCCAGTCCAGCCCGGCCCGTTCCAGGGCGGCGGCCAGGTCCTCGGGCACACTGCGCGGAGTGCGGTCCCGCAGGCCCCGCACCGTCAGTGGCACGCCGGTCACGCCGTCGGCGACGGCCGCGTACAGCACCGCGGCCTGCCCGCGCAGTGCGTAGGCCACGACGGTCCTGGAGCTGCCGGTGGGGAAGGTGACACGCAGCTGGGCGCCGCGCTGGCCGACCGGTCCGCGGCAGGGCAGCAGCAGGAAGTCCCGGCCGCCGATCCGCTCCGGCCGGGCCACCACACGCACGACGTCGGACGCGGCCGGCAACGGGAGCAGGACCACCGGATCCGGGCCCGCCTGGTGGGGCTCGGACAGGAGGGGCGGGCGGGTGACGGCGATGATGCCGCCTTGGCCGACCCCGGCGCGCCGCGCCGCCTTGTGCGTGAAAAGGGTGCGATCGACCGTCGCGAGCAGGCTGTCGGTGAACCTGTGCTTCCACCCGCGCTGCCGCTCGGCGGGCAGGTCGCCGGCGGTGACGAACATCAGGGCGAAGGAGACCGTAACCGGCAGCACGGCGCTGAGCCGGTCCCGCAGGACCCCGAGGGCCTGGTGGAACTGTGCGGCGTTGTCTACCACGGCGGCGAGGATCACCTCGTCGCCGCCGAAGGTCGCCGCGCAGCCGGAATCGAAGGGCTGCTCGCGGAACCACGCGCGGGTCGTGGCCCCCACCGTCGCCATGACCTCGTTGCCGGCCAGGTGACCGTAGGAGGTCGGGTTGGTGGAGTTCGTACGCTCCACGTGGTCCTTCAGCCCGTCGACGTCCCCGATCGCCAGCGCCACCAGCCGTCCCTCGTCCAGGGCGGCGGCCAGGCAGCGCGGAATGTGGCTGTGGAAGTCGGGGAAAGCGACCAGGCCGGTTACCGCGTCCTCCCGGCTGCCCTCGCACCAGGTGCGCAGCGGCAGCTGACTGGGGTCGAACAGCGGCACGGACGAGGTCAGCGGGTCGGGGACAGGGGGTGTTGCCGGGCGGGATGTACGGGACGTACTGGACGGCTCCATCAGCCGGCCACCTCCGATGTGATCGTGCCGGTCGCCGCCCGGGCGGGCAGCAGCAGCGGGAGGGCGTTGAGGGAGTGCAGGCGCGGCGTGCTCGCGGCCGACATCAGCGGCCCGCTCGTGCGGTGCCGGTCCACCCAGGCCGTGTGCCAGCCGGCCGCCGCGGCCCCGCGTACGTCGGCGTTCATCGAGTCGCCGACGTGCAGCAGCTCTCCCGGCCGCAGCCCGCCGGCGTGCTCGACGACGGTGAACGCCTCCCGCTCGGGCTTGATCGCGCCGGTGTGCGCCGAGTAGAAGACTCCGTCCAGCACCTCGCGGAACGCGGGAGGATCCTGTTCGGGCACTGAGGAACCGAGCGCGTTGGTCAGGGCGTACAGGGCGTAGCCCCTCGCCCGCAGCTCGACAAGCATGTCCGGCACGTCCGGGTACAGCCGCGGGTTCTCGGCCCGGCGCCGGGCCCTCTCCAGCACCTCGGTGAGCGGGCCGGTGAGACCGGGCCGCCCAAAGCCGTCCGCCAGCTCGTGGGCGAGGTCGTGCGGGGTAACCAGGCGCCGCTTGGCTCCCTTGCCCATCAGCGCACGGGCCCCCTCCAGGGAGATGCCGAGCACCTCGGCGACCTGGCCGGTCGTGGCCACCGCATCGGGCTGTACCAGCGTGCCGCCCAGGTCGAAGCAGACCGCCCGCACCTCGGGCCATATCACCTGGCCGGTCACGACCCGACCGCCCACACCGGAAGGGGCGAGGTGGTGACTGGCGGCGGGGTGAGCCCGGCCCCGGGGGCGGACGGCAGCATCCCCGACTCCACGACCGTGGCCTCGGTGAACACCTGCTGCCGCAGCGGCTCCAGCGTCAGATGCCACTCCACAGCGGGGACCTTGTCCCGGCAGCACGCGCTGGCCAGCGCGAGCGCCGCCCACAGCCGATCGCCGTGCGGGAACGTCGCCATCCCCAGATCGGCGGCGACCTCGATGGTGTGCAGGGAGCGGGCCAGCCCGCCCGACCAGCCCGGGTCGGTCTGCCACACGTCCACCACCCCGCCGGCCAGCAGCCGCGTCTGCTCGTGCTCGTCGACCGCGTGCTCACCGGCGGCCATCGGCACCCGAACCCCCGCCGAACGCACCTGGGCCCAGGCGAAGCCGCCCGGCGCCAGCAGCTCCTCGGCGAAGGTGACCTCCAGGTCGGCCAGCACGGGCATCAGGGTGAGCGCCTCGTCCAGCCGGCACCGGCGCAGCCCGTCGACCATGAACCTGCCCTCGCCCGCCGCCTCCCTCAACACCCCCAGCACCCGGCCAACTACCCGCGGACCCTGGCGCAGCAGCTCCTTGGTGAGCGGCCACTTCTGCCCCCAGAACCCCTGCTCGGCGATCCACGCCGCCGCCTTCACCGCCTCCGGGTGAGCCGGGTCCAGGCCGAGCGCGGACGCGTACGCCGGCACCCGGACCCGCACCGTGCCGCCCAGCAGCTCCGGCACCGTTCGACCCGAGGCCCGCGACGCCAGATCCCAGCACGCCAACTCAACCGCTGAGGCCGCCTGCCGGGCGTGCGCCCCATGCTGGTGCCGCCCCGCCCGCTGCCGGTAGACGAGCTTGCGCGGCGCCGCCGCATCGTGCCCGACCAGCCCGTCGGCGAGGGTGTCCACGACGAGCCGCGCCACGCTCTCTCCCACGGGCGCGTGCCAGCCCGACACCCCGTCACCCACTACCTCGATCGCGAACCGCATCCGGTGCTCGGGCCACGACGGCCCCGCCGGGGCCACCGCCACGGCCGCGATCTCATCCGGTAGGCCCTCTGGCAGACCGGCCGGCTGCCCGGCCACCGGCCACACCCGCACCGCCCGCACCACCGTCACGGCGCCGCCATCCTGCCCGGCCATCAGACTCGCGCCCCGGTCAGCCGCTCCGCGGCGAACGTGTACGCCCACGGCGAGCGGTAGTTCTGCCACCACTGTGGGCGCAGCCCCGTCTCCGCGAACAGTTCCTCGACCGCTCGGCGCATCGTCAGGTTCCACTCGATCGTGTCCGACCCGGGTGTGCGGTAGACGTCCATGTACGGGTTATGGGCCTGGTACGTCTGGAACCGCGGGAACGTCGTGGTCACCGGCACCAGCCGCTTCAGGTTCTCCACGGCCTCCTCGATCGGGTCCAAGCCAACGATGTACGTGAAGTCCGTGGTGATGCCCCGCTCCTTCGCCGCCCCGAGCGTCTCGACCATCTGGTCCACCGTCAGCGCGGTCTTGGACTGCTTGAGGATGTTCGCCCGGTTGGTGAAGCACTCCACCGTCAGTGTCAGGTGGAACGGGCCGAGCTTGGCGGCCCGGTCCAGGCCCTCCTCACTGGTGAGGACCGACGACAGGAAGTGCAGGGTCCCCTCGCAGCCGGTGCTGCGCATCGCGGCGCGCACGCCCTCCAAGTGCTCCAGGGCCAGGTGCTCGTAGAGGAAGCAGCCGGTGCACACCGTGACGGTCTCGACCCCCGACAGGTCCGCCATGCCGGAGTTCGCCGCGAGGGTGGCGAAGTAGCCGGGCAGGTCGAGTTCGCGGATCGCCGGGTCCGAGGCGCCCTCCAGCGTGTTCGGGCAGAAGGTGCACCCGGTGCACTGGGAGCGCTGGTTCGAGTTGAGGGTGAGCATCTTGGTGCCGTTGCGCCAGTAGCCCAGGACGGCGTCGTCGTCCTCGATGCCGGCGACCGTGCCGACCCGCTCGCCGTGCAGGCGCAGCTCGTGCTCGTCGATCTCGAAGGGCGAGTCCTCGCGGCCCAGGGAGAGGATCAGGTACGACGGGTCGGCTGGCCTCGAGTCCAGTTCCAGCCGAAACCGCATCCGCGGCTTGTCCAGCAGCGAGCGCGCCCCGCAGCTGTTCAGCGCGAGAAGCAGGACGTCCTCGCGGTTGATCTTCCACTCACGGGCCACCTCTTCCAGGTGGCTGACGGATTCGAGCATCGGCTTCCCTCTCTGATGTCTGGTGTCTTGTGCTGCGGGCCCACCCGCAGTGACGGGCGTCATGCCACGACCTCCGGCGTCGCCGCGTGCCGCAGCTGACCGCGGAGGAAGATCTGCAGGAGGAGGCGGCGCTCGTCCTCGGGTACGTCCTCCTGGCCGCCGCCGAGGGCCTCGCGGCCGTGGCAGCACAGGTGCTGGTTGGCGATGAGCAGGTCGCCTCGCCCGAGTGGGAACCGGCGCTGTCCGACGATCAGTTCGCGCTCCAGGGCCCGAGCCGCCTTGACGTACGGGTCGGCGGGATCGGCGTCCGCGAGCATCGTGGTCGTGAACCGGACGAAGCCCTCCGACGGCGGCAGGCCGTCGAGGATCGGGAAAGGCTGCCACTCCTCCCCGACGCCCGTGAGCTCGAAGAGCGATCCGTCGATGTACCGCGGGTGGGTCAGGAGCTCGGCGTCGGCGTAGCCGAGCCGGTCCACGGCGCGGCGGACCTGCGAGGTCAGGCTGTGGCCCTGGCCTCTGGGATCGGGGCGGACGCACAGCTGGGCGATGTAGTCCGGCGGGAGCGTGGAGTTCACGACGTCGACATGCATCGGGTCGATGGCGAGGTTGGTGGTCAGCGGCTGCCACAGCGGCCAGCGGTCGAAGGCCCGCAGCGGCGTCGCGATCAAGGAGAGCAGCGCGGTCACTGCCCGCAGGCCCGCCTCCTCGGAGTCGGCCGCGTTGAGCAGCTCGGCCAGCTCGACGACCGCGAAGCCCTCGCCCTCGGGAGCGCCGAGCAGTTGGTGGCAGGTCGTGGTGAACTCGGCGAGGCGGGGCATGCCGGCCAGCACCCCGTGGTACCGCGCGGCGGTCTCGGGCGAGAGCAGCCCGTCGTCACCGAGCCGCCACTCGGGAAGGGCGGCGGCCTGCCGGGCGAGGTCGGCGACGAGCTCCTTCGGCAGGCTCACCCGGTACTCGGGCACGGACACGGAACGGGACGTCATGAAGCACCCCTCGTGGGAATCAGCGGATGGGATACGGATACGGGTGGTCGGTGCGGGCAACGGCGACCCAGATGATCAGGAGGATCGGCACGACAAGGACCGCGAACTGGAAGCAGCCGAAGTCGTAGCGCCGGAGCAGCCGGAGAGGGTGACGGAAGGCCCAGCGGGATCGGGCGAGCCGCCGCCGGGGGATCGTGGCTCTGGGCGCCGAGATCAACGGTGCCTGCGCTTTGATCCCGCCGCCGGCCGAGGGCCGACCACCGTGTCCTTGGGAGCCGCCGTGTTTTCGGGAGAGGAACCGTCCCGGCGGTGCCGTCGCAGATCGGCGAGGGAATCGGGCGTCGAGGCGAACGCGCCCGTCTTCTCCAGCCAGCCCATGAACGAGTCGTGCTCCTCCGGATGGAACCAGAGCGTCACCATCGACGGCGCGACGATCCCCTCGGCCCGTCCCTCCTCGACCACTGTGAGTACCTTCGGCCACTCGGGGCGGTCCACCCGACTGGAAAGCACGGCGGCCCGGTCGACGTAGGCCGCCGCCACGGTCCAGCCGCGCGTCTTCACGTACCGGAGCACGTGCCGTAGCGCCCGCTGGGGCTGTGCCTTCGGGGCGGCGGCTCCGGGAGAAAGGCACGCGTACACGACGACCCGGGCGCCGGGCGGAACTCGCCACGGCGGGGCCTTGACCGCCTGGCTCATGCCGCCCGGCGCCGGTTCGTCGGAGAGGGCTCCCGCATGACCGGGAAGACGCACCACGCGACCGTGCCGTCTTCGGTGAACCCCCAGCTGCCGCCGAGCTCCGTCACGAGCGCGTCCACCAGCCACAGGCCGCGCCCCTGCTCCGCCTCGGCCCCGGCCCGCCTGGGTCTCGGTACCTCGGACGGCGAACCGTCGTCGACCTCCAGGCGGACCTCGTCGCCCACGCGCCGCATGCGCAGGCCCACGGAATCGCTCGTCCCGTGGACGATCGCGTTGCCGACGAGCTCCGAGATCACCACCTCGGCGGAGTCGACTCGCGCCTGGGGCACCCGGCACGCGTTGCGCAGCCAGGCCGTCCCGATCCGCCGCGCCTGAGAGACCCGCGAGGCGTCGCGGACGAAGGAGACGTCCATGGGTGACGGCGCTATGCGCGCGCCGCCGGCCGTGGGGATGCCACGGCAGCCCATGAGGCTCGTGATGATGATCGAGGTGGGTACCGAGGACGCCATTGCCCAGCCTTTCCGCATGTCGGACCCTGGTGGCGAGGCGTGGCCGTGAGGCCGCGCCGTCGCGGTCACCGAACGATGACGGCGGGCCGACGGTCTTTCCTACGGCCCCGATCTCGTCGTTCCGGCCCCCGGCGGGTCCTGGCATGGTCTTCTGGGACTCGGGTGCGTCCTGCCCGGCCGCCGGGCGGGTGGGTGATCGACAATCGCCGCGTACAGGCGGAGGGCCTGACGGCGTCCATGCGAAAGGGGGCACGGTGGGCGACAGACAGCTGACGGTGTTCGGCAGGCTCGTACGGGAACGCGGCTGGGGATACGCACGGTTCGGCCGCGAGTTCCGCAAGGTCTGCGCCGACCTGCGCCTGGACGACGTCACACCACAGCGCAAGCAGTACGACCGGTGGCGCACGGGACAGATCAAGGGCGTGCCGCGCGCCGAGGCGTGTGAGGCACTCGAGGGCATGTTCCCGGGCTGGACGGCCGAGAAGCTGCTCGCCTTAGCAGAGCCCTCGCCGCTGGTAGCGACCGCCAACACCCCACCGACACGCACCGAGCAAGAGCCGAAGCACGCGTCCGAGGCAGGGGCGAACGTGCTCCTGGAGGAGGACGAGATGAAACGGCGAACCCTGATCCGCGGGCTTGTCGTCGGAACGACCCTCGGCATCACCGAGGCGGCCCTGGAGGTCATGGCCGCCGCACGACAGCGCATGGACCTCGCGCTCGAATCGTCGGCCGTCGGGCCGGCGACTCTGGAACGCTGGGAGACCACGGCCTTCGAGTACGCGCACGCCTACCAGACGGTGCCACCACACCGTCTTCTCGCCGATGTCCTCGCCGACTTCACCGAGGTGGAGCGACTGCTGGAACAGCGGCAGCCCATCCGCTACCGCCAACGCCTCTGCCGGGTCGCGGCTCAACTCGCCGCCCTGGCCGGGATCTTCACCTCCGCCCTCGGGGCCCACCGCGAGGCCCGAGGCTGGTTCCACACTGGACGCCTCGCCGCCTCGGAGGCCGGGGACAACCAGCTCGAAGGCGCGTTGACCGTACGCTCGGCCATCGTCTCCCTCTACTACGGCACCCCCGCCTCTGCCCACGAACAGGCCGCCCGAACACGCCACATCCTGGGCGACACCATCGGCCCCGCCACCACTCGCGGCCTCCTCGTCGAGGCCCGGGCACTCGCCCGCATGGGACGTGGGGACGAGGCGCTGCCGCTGCTGCGCCAGGCAGAGGACGCGTTCGGCCGGCTGACCGCCGAGGACCGCGACGACCCCGCATTCGGCCACACCGAGCGGCAGTTCCTCTGGCACCTTGGCAACGCGTGGACGCACCTGGGACGCAACGAGGACGCCTGGCAGGTCCAGCGCCGCGCCCTCGACCTCTACCCGCCCACCGAGTACCTCGACCCGACCCTGATCCGCCTGGACCGTGCCACCTGCCTGGCCCGGAGCGGCGAGCCGGAGGAGGCATACCTCACCGCCACCCAGGCCCTGACGGCGCTGCCGGACGAACACCGCACCGGCATGGTCATGAAGTACGCCACTGACTTCAGCCGCGCCGCCGGACATGGCCAGCTCCCCGCCGGCAAAGAGTTCGCCGAGCTGCTGCGAGCCTGAGCCGAGCTACCGGCCGACGACAGGATTGACGAGGGATCCGATCCCGGAGACATGCACCGCGACCTCGTCACCAGGGACGACCGGGCCCACCCCGGCTGGCGTGCCGGTCAGGAGCACATCACCCGGTTCCAGCGTGACCGCCGCCGTGATGTACGCCAGCAGGGAAGCGACCGGATACAGCATGGTGTCCGTACCGGCCGACTGCCGCTCCTCGCCGTTCACCTCGCAGCGCACGACGAGCTTCGTCGGGTCGAGGTCGGTGGTGATCCACGGGCCGAGCGGGCAGAACGTGTCGAACGCCTTCGCCCAGGACGGCTGCCCGTCCTCCCGTTGAATGTCCCGGGCGGTCACGTCGTTGGCGCAGGTGTAGCCGAAGACATACTTCAGCGCCTGCTCGGCGGGGACGTCGCGGGCCGTACGGCCGATGACCACGGCGAGCTCGGCCTCGTAGTGCACCTCGTGCGACTGGGCCGGGTAGCGGATCGGCTCCCCAGGACCGATCACGGCTGACGGCGGCTTGAAGAAGAGCCGGGGGGCGGCCGGCGTGTCCAGGCTCAACTCAGCGATGTGATCGGCGTAGTTCCGGCCGACCGCCACGATCTTCCCGGGGTTAACCGGGGCGAGCAGACGTACGTCGTGGAGAGGGACGCGGCGGCCGGTGGGCTTCGCCGTTCCCCTCACCGGATCGGTGCTCAGCACCTCCAGGACGTCGTCCCCGTCCTCGGCGATGAGGCGCCCGTGAAGGACGTCGCCCTTCCACTCGAACCTGGCCAGCCGCTGCGATTCACCCGTCAGCCTCATGCCTGAACCGTACCTTCGCGCCCGGGTATGGCGGCCTTTCTCGGACAAGCCCGGGAGAGCCATCGGCCGGTCGCGGCCAGAAAGCGTGGAGGTACACCCGGGCTTGCTCGGTGTCCAGGCCGTTCCTGGAGCAGGATGCAGCGGGTGACCGGGTCGAGGCTGCGCCACCACGCCGGGGCGTCCTTGCGGCTCTTGGGCATGCTGGCGGCCTTGCCGGCCTCCTCCAGGGACGGGTAGGGGCTGACACCTGGGGGCACCGGTTGAAGCCGTTGAAGGTGCCGTCCATGGGGTCGGAGTCGAGGACGGCGGCGTCGAGGGCGAGGCAGATGCCGTCGTACCGGATCAGCCCGCCTACCGTCAGGCGAACAGCTTCGACATCACCCGATCAACCTCAGTAAGGATCTTCAGCGCCGCCTCTCGAGGGTGAGGACGGCCTTGGTGATTGACGTGAGCCGGTTGGGGCTGATCCGGGCTTTGCGGAAGATCCGCCAGGCCTTGAGCCGGGCGAAGGCCCGCTCCACGGGGAAGCGGAGTCGGGCGTGTGCTCGGTTGACGGCTGCTTGTCTGGTGGTGAGGGGGCGTCCGAGGTGGCGTTTGAACGGCACCTGGAACGTGCCTCCAGCCCCGGCGTAGGCCTTGTCGGCGAGGACGGGGATCCGCAGGCGTTCACAGGTCGTGACGATGCGATGGGTGCGGGCCGCGGTGATATCAACCGTACGACCGGGCAGCGCCGGCGAGTACCAGATCAGCTCGCCCACCGGGTCGGTGACGGCCTGGATGTTCACGCCATGCCGTCTGGCCTTGCCCGAGTAGTCGCGCTCGTGGTCGCCGCCCCGGTCGCACTCGGCGATGGTGCCGTCCACCAGGACGTACTCGGGACGCGCACGGCGCAGGGCCTGCGTCAGGGACGGTGCTCTCGCGGCGAGGAGTCTGATCACGCTCTGTACGTAGGCGTGGGCGGTGCCCTCGCTGATGCGGAAGCCCGCGGCGAGTTTCGCGTAAGTGGTGTGCTCGCGCAGGTAGACCAGGGCGATGATGGCGCGCTGTGAGGGCCGCAGTTTGCACCGGCGGTCACCCTCTCGGGTGACGATCAGCATCGTGACCCACTCCACGAGCGCGTGCGGCAGGTCGAGTGAGGCAGGATAGGTGACCAACGAGGCCTCCGGTCACAGTGGTTGAGACGTCAGACATCTCGAACCACTGCCCGAAGGCCTCGCCTGCTATCCGCAGACAGCCGTCACCCGATCGGTGACCACTCTGAAGATCCTTAGTGAGGCGTTTTCATCCTGAATAGCTGCAGGTCAGCAGGGTGTGGACGGCTTGGACGATGGTGCCGATGCGGCGGGTGGAGCATCTGGCTCGCTGGAGGAGTCGCCAGGACTTCAGCAGGGCGAAGGCACGTTCGCCTGGGGCCCTCAGCCTGGCGTGGTCGCGGTTGAACCGCTGGTAGGGCTCGGGCTGTTCGCGGTGGCGGTAGTACGGGGTGCGGACGGTGGCGCCGGCGCCCTGGTAGGCGCGGTCCGCGAGGACGAGGATCTGCCTGGTGAGGCAGGCCTGGACGATGCCGTGGGCCCGGGCGGCGGTCAAGTCGTGGGTGCGGCCGGGTGTCGCGCGGGAGAACCACAGCGGTATGCCATCGGGCCGGGCGATGACCTGCACGTTCATGCCGTGCTTCTTGTGTTTCTGCGAGTAGTACGGCTCGTCGGCGGCGATGCGGTCGATCGGAATCAGGGTGCCGTCAACGATGACGAAGTCGCCCTCACCCAGGCCGGTCAGAGCCTCGTGCAGGCTCGGTGCCCAGGCCGCGAGGACCTCGAGTGTCTCGTCGACATAACGCCAGGCGGTGGCTGTCGAGATACCGAAGCCGTCTGCCAGGGCGGGCAGCGTCTCGTTCTTGCGCAGGTGCACCAGCGCGAGCAGGGCCTGCTGGAAGCAGCCCAGCTTCCGCCACCGCGAACGGCGTTCGCACCTTCGTGCGTAGATGAGCCAGGAAACATGCTCGACCAGCTCATGGGGGACGTCGACCGTGGCACGATACGGGACCAAGCGAAGCTCCTCGGACGATGCATGGTGCGTAGAGAACACCACGGCAACGACCAGGAGCCTCGCCACGTTGCACACCATCGCTGACCTGCCATTTCACCCCACAGAGACAGGATGAAAACGGCTCAGTAGCGTGCATAATTCCTCATTTCCTTAAGGCCGAAAGGGCCGCACGCTACAACAGGCATCTAACATTCGGGCAGGTTTGGTTCTCTAGTACGTCATGCCCCCGAGGGTGAGCTAATGAAAATCGACCACTCGTAGCGCGCAACCACAAGTCGTCAACCTTGGCGAATTTCATCTTGACTTGAAGAAGACAAACCCAAGCCAGATGGATCGCGACTCGACGGGGCCACCGACCATCGCCAATGCGGCGATATTGCTCGATTCCACGCGAACCCGGCAACTCCGGACCCCTTTCACCCCTTCCCAACTTCGCACTCGACCTCCCGGAAGGGTCTGTTTTCAGTCACCGAGCGGAAAATGGTGGTTGAATTCCATAAAGGGGTCGTAATATCGTTCGGAGCGACTCGCAGTTCAGAGTGAATCAATTCAACTGAGGGGATTGACATGCGTCGTTCTGTCGCTTCGTTCGCCGTTTTCGCCATGACTGCGACTGGAATCGTGGGTCTGGCCCCCAGTGCATCCGCCGAATCCTACGGCTGCGCTGGATCCATGGTCTATTCGAAGAACTTGATGGGCGTGGACGGATCCGTGTGGTCCACCGCTCAAATCTACTACTCTTCAGCCAATAACGGCACCAACTGCGCGGTCCTGGTTGCCAAGAAGTGGGCCGGCATCAAGCATGAAATGGGTATAAACCTGGCCGTTGTCGGGCGTACCGGCGTTCAATCAAACAGTGGTCAGTTCGCCTGGTATGCCGGCCCGGTGGTCCAGACGAACACAAACGGTCATTGCGTGGTGAGCGAATTCCGGGAAGGCGCCCCCAACGGCAGCAGCTGGTCCGAAGATGTAACTCCCCACGTCGCTTGCGGCTGATTCCCCCTGCGCCGATTTACGGCGCCCCCCTGGCAGTCTTGTGCTGCGATCGTATCCACCTACGCAGGAGAGAGCACTGAATGTTCTCTCTCCTGCACGGTGAGCACCTTCGTGCCTGATCGACAGAGAGCAGTCTCAGCGGGTGTCGGCGTTGATTGCCGATGCTGTGGAGAGAGTGCTGTTCCGCCGGGATCGGGCCCCGTCAAGGCTCGACTTGTTGTCCTTGATGAGCTGCTTCTGGATGGCGGCTTCCTCGTCGAACCAGACCTTGACCAGACCCGTCGTCGTCTTGCACTCGACGTCGTCCGTCGCGAGTTTGATCTCCTCGGAGCTTGCGGTGCCGGCGGCGGGCGAGTGCAGCTTGTCCGTGTCCCAGATGGTGTTGACCTGATGCCCGCGGTCCTTCATGCACTGGGACCACTGCCCCATGACTGCCTTGACCGCAGCGGTCTCCTGGGAGCGCTCGAAGCTCTCCCCGCTGAGGCGCTCGACCAGGTTTGCGTCGAGAGTGCCGACCTTGCGGTTCACCTCGCCGGTGCAGCCTCCCTCGGGGAGCGCCTCGCCCTTGAAGGAGGTGACGTCGCTGTCGCCTTGACGGCCCTGAAGAACCGTGACGGCGTCAGCGGCGTCGCGCTCTGGGGGCGGCGTGCTCTCCCGGCCCGGGTGCGGGGGCCGATAGCCGTACTCCTTGGCCTCGGCGAGGTCGGTCAGTCCGTAGCGACGGGGCATGTTGGAGGCGTTGTCCGCGAGCGGAGGGGCGGTGCCGAGGTCCTCGGTCCGCCAGTTGGCGAACCCGAAGCGGCGCATGCAGGCGATCTCCGCGTTGTCCCTGGCCTGCTGGACGGCGATTTCGTCGGCGTAGGAGGTCATGTACGCCTCCAGTGGCAGCGCCAGACCCTTGGCAAGGCCGCGCGTGGGTACCTTGGCGGGCCAGTTGTCCCGGAATACCTGCGGCCCGGGCTGGGCGGGGTCTGCCGCGGGGGCGGCCGCGTTCCGGGCGGGGGGAGCGTCGATCGTCTGCTGGCCGCAGCCTGCCAGCACAGCCGCCAGAGAAGCGGATGCGAGAGAAACGGTCCATGTGCGTCGCATTGTCATCACAGCCTCGCGCTACTCGCGTTCTCGTTCTTCAGGGCAGCGATCAAGTTCTCGTTGTGGCCGGACTCGATGGTCTGGTACGTGCCCTGCTGATTGCTGTAGTAGAAGATCCGGTGGGATCGGGAGTCTCCGTTGGAGGCGCCGGCAGCGTTGTTCTTTACGCTGAACCCGGATCCGTCTTCCGCTCCTTGGCATTTGCTGCCGTTCGGCAGTGACGAGCTTCCGTACCCGAACCCGTATCCGTAGTTGAACTGGTAGCGGACTTCCTGCACACCCGAGGAGGTCAAGTAGTCGTAGCCGAGATGCGAATCCTCGGTTCTGTTGGTGGTGAAGCACGGGCTCACGAAGATCCCGATGTTCTGCATGCTGTTGTAGAAGATTGCCAGGCAACTCGTCGTCGAGCTGCAGTGGGAATCCGTGTAGGTGACGTAGGCGTTGGCGGGGGAAGCCGGAACGAGTACGGCCGCCAGCGCTGCGGTCGCCGTGGCAGCTGCTCCTAATATTGTCCGTCTGGACAAGGCGTGTACCTCAATTCACGTTTGTTTTGTCCGTCTCGGGAAGAATCGACCATGTGGCCCGCTACGTCTGGCGGGCCTCCAGGGCCGACAGTGAATCGCTGTGGGGTCCGTCTTCTTCGTCTGGATCCGTGATTTGCCGCGCAATCACGTAGCTTTTGCCACCCAAGCGTTTCGCACACTACTTCGATCGCGGTGACGGTGCGCACGCGTGTCCTGAAGACATCATGAAGATGGCCGATTCAGCACGAGGCTGCAGGAGCGGCGATGGTGGAATTCTCCGCCTTGCTGCCTGAGATGGGCCGGGTGAGCCGATAGCACTGATTGACCGTTCCGTCCCAACTGGAGATCGTGGCGGAGACGGACACTGTTCTTCCCTCGCGCGTCACGCCATGGACCGTCAGAAGGTCCGGTCGTCCGGCGGGATCAAGCTCCTGCTGGATCCCGCCGGCGGTCAGGGCTTCGCCCGACATGCGCGCCAGGCGCGTGCGCGCCTCTCGAGCCACGTTGCGGATCTCGTTGCTCGCTCGGCACGTGTCGGAACCCTTGACAGTCACCTGGGATGTCCATGTGCCGCCGTGTCCAGGGGTGTACGTGAAGGCGAGGCACCGGACCATCCTGGCGGTCCTGGCTCCGTAGAAGCCGACCGTCTCGTACTCAACAGCTTTCTCGACAAGGGCGGTGAACCCTCCGTGCGCGACGTCGTACCTGATCACTGGTGCTTCGGTGTGCTTCCAGATCAGGCCGGTGAGTACGTCGGCGCGGGTGGTGCCACTCGTCTGGAGTGCGCGGCCGGAGGCATCCGCCGTGCGGTCGGCCTGCGAGAGGATCGAGGTGAGCGCCTTCTCCTCGTTCTCGCGGGTGGTTTGTCGGTTGTGGCTGGACGAGTACCAAAGCCACGAGACGGTGACACCGAGTAGCAAGATCAGCACTGTCAGGATGGTCAGGCACCCGCCGGTCACGAAGCGGTTGCCCCGCTTCGTGACCGGCGCGCCAGCACGAGGGTCGGAGAGCACCTCTAGCCGCCGTAGTAGCCGATGTCGGCCAGTGTCTGATCCATGACCGCAGCATAGGCCGTAGTGCCGCGGTCCTTCGGGTGGAAGGACTCCAGGCTGAGGCATATGTTCTCGCCCGGCTTGGGGATGCAGGGGACCTGGTTCTTCGGATCGCCGTCGTGGAAGTCGCCGTCACCGTTCGGCCCCGCCACGATCCCGTTGATCCACTCATCGGTGTCACACACCGCGTGCCCTTGGAAGGCGGGGATGGCGTCGGCGAACGCCACCTTGACCCCTCCCTGCTTCAGTTCTCCCACCTTGGCTCGCTGCTTGTCGCGTATGTAGTCGGCCATGGAGTTCAACGCCTCGTCGTTGGCCGCCTGGCACTGTGTCTGGCTCGCGATGCGCGGATAGTTCATGAGGACGATCTGAGCATTCGGTGCCTTCAGTGCGATGCTCTGGATGAGGTATCCGGTGTCCGTCACGGCCTGGTCGATCCTTGCCGTGTAGTCGTTCTTGTCACACACGCCGATGACCCAGCAGTTGGTGACGGCTTCCGTGAAGGCGTCACCGTCGTTCCCGCCGATGGTCAGCATGACCAAGGTGGTGTCAGGACTGAGGACTCCGGAGTCGCTCTGGCTCTTCTCGTGGTAGTTCCCCATGATCCCCCAAGCGTTGGGGTTACCCGAGGTCAGCTGCCAGGTGTGCGCACCGGAGCAGGTCACGTTCTGAAAGGCCACGGACTCGCTGTAGCCGTCGCTGAGCGCGCCGATGCCGGTGCTCTGGAACGGCAGGATCACCTTGCGGGGCCAGGAGTTGGCACTGCGCCGGCATGCGTTCCATCGGCTGGTTCCGTGTGAGGTGTTCGACTCGGGCGAGTAGTTGCCCGCGCCCTCGCCGGAGGAGTAGGAGTCTCCCATGGCGACGACGAAGTGCTGTGGCTTCTTCGCGAAGATCTGGAAGGCGACGCCGTCCCAGGCGATGTCTTCGTCGGCGGTGCCGTCGTCGGTGGTGTTCGAGAGCTCGACCTTCGGGGTTCCGGTGAAGTGGTAGACGCCGAGGTCCACCCACTTGTTGGTGCTGAAGTGCGTGTTGACGTAGCGGTCGCGGTCGCCGCCCGCGACACCCTTGATCACGTAGTGGGCCTGCTGGGTGTGCGTCCCGGTGTCAGGCATGTGCGCGAAGACGCGGACCCACTTGTCCAGGCTCTGGCCGAGGGTCCAGGTGCCGGTGATGGTCATCCGAGCGTTGGGCCCGCCGAGATGTTTGTCGTCGCGGGTGTGGGCGTACCAGAAGTGGCCGTCGTAGCCTCCGCCGATCTGGTGCAGATCACCCTTGGCCTCGTACTTGCCCTCCGCGTCCGGGTAGAAGGTGAACTGGAAGCTTCCGGAGGACTGGGATGTTCCACAGTCGCTCCAGGTCTGCGTCCCGTTCGGCAGTGACTCCACGACGAGGGCACCGGAGGGAAGCCCCGTGGGGGTGCAGGTCGGGGTGCCGTATTGAAGGCGGTAGCCTCGGCCAGGTTCGGCACGCAGCGTCTGGTACTTGATGTTCTCGTTGCCGCAGGTGCTCGCGCAGTCACCCTTCCAAGTGACGTTGGACCCGCGGTACCAATACTGGGAGTAGCAGAGCTCGGTGGTGCACTGCGGCGGGTTGTTCGGGTCGCAGCTGTTCGCCGTGTTGCAGAAGGCGCTCAGCGGCGGCTTGACCCGTGTGCGGTCCGGGACACTGATCCACCAGGCAGGCCGGAAGCCGGCGGAGGAGAAACCGGACTCACCCGGCCAGTCCTGTCGGCCATCAGTGGAGTAGGAGTGACCGGTGTCGATGGACCAGGCCGCCCAGCCCATCACCTTCTCCTCGTACGGCCAGCGCTCCGGGTGCGCCGCGTCCTGCGGACTTCCGTCCATGAAGGGGCCGCGGGACGCCGGATACATCGGGTTGGCGGGGTTGTTGTACCAGCCCAGACCCCACGGAGCCCCCGGAGTGGTGGGAGCGTTGAACCCGAGGTTGTAGTTCCAGAGCGCGGCGAACCAGTTCTCCGGCTTGGCGGGGTCGTCGTTGTTGACGGTGATCTTCTGCCCGTCCTTGTGCAGCTCGTTCCACTTGGCGGCCAGGATGTACATCGACGCGGCGATGTTCACGGTGTAGTCCAGCGCCACGGCCCGCTGCGTGGCGGGGGCGTACGAGGTCTCGCCCTGCTTCTCGTGGCCGGCCATCCGCATGCCGTCGGTGACCTGGCCGACACCGTAGCCACAGTCGGAGTTGCCCCAGTCGATCTTCCAGTAGGAGTCCGAGTCGCTGCCCTTGTGCCCGTAGAAGCCGGCGACGGCGGCGAGTGGGTTGCCCATCTGGCCAGGAATCGCGCCCGATTCGGCCTGCCAGAGGTTCGACTCCTGGGCGAGCACGCCGAGGAGAACCTGGGCGGGGATACGACCTCCACCCGTCAGTGTCGGTCGCGGAAACAGCCCCTGCGGATCGATCGTGCCCAGACCGATCTGAGAGCGCCAGCCACCCTGCGTGATCCACTGGGAGCGCAACTCGCCACGCACCGCCATGTCGACCGCCCACTCGACCTGGTTCGGTGTCGGCTGCAGCGCTTGGCTGTTCACATCGTTCCGAGGTACCGAACACCAGCGGTCTGTGTCGATCGGATCATTGGCGATCGCCGTGGCCGTGGCGGTGAGAGTCGAGGAGGTGCGCGCAGCCTTGCCGACGGTGGCCAGAGTCGGCGATGGGGTGCTCTTGCCGGATCCGCTGCCCTGGTCCTCAACCGGCTGAACGAGGTGCTTGCCGGTCGCCGTCGCCGTGGCCGTCACTGTCAGCGGCTGCTCGTCGCTCGACTGCGACGAGGGTGTACCGGAGTCCCGC
This sequence comes from Streptomyces sp. NRRL B-24572, assembly GCF_002156145.1. Classification (NCBI taxonomy): domain Bacteria; kingdom Bacillati; phylum Actinomycetota; class Actinomycetes; order Kitasatosporales; family Streptomycetaceae; genus Streptomyces; species Streptomyces sp. NRRL B-24572. The sequence goes on from NZ_MWIG01000156.1 coordinate 27,814, forward strand.
GGCGCGGGTTCTGACGTCGTGAAGTCCCGCCCCGCGCCCCTGATCCGCTCCAGACCCCTTCGTATCGCGGGCGAGAGGACCGGGTCGACGGCCAGACGGCCGTCGCTGGAGACATCGACATCGGCCGGCGCAGCCAGGTAGGTGATTCCGGTGCCGGCGGTGAGGGGAGTTCCCTCAGGGCGACCGGTGAGGAACACCTTGCTGGTGCCGCCCCGCTTCAGGCCGAGGTCGCCGAGCTTTCCGGTGGCGAAGGTAGCGGTGCGTCCGTGCGCCTGCCGCAGCTTGGCGTGGGCCGTGTTGTTGCGGTGGTCGAGGAAAGCAACGTTGTCCTTCCCTGAGGGATGGATCTCGAAGGGCACGCTGTCCGTGTCGGTGAGCTTCTTGATCTTCCCCGTCCGGTTCACATGCACCAGGCTGCGGCCGCGCGCGGCGATCGTGCCGTCCGCGACGGGGACGGCGGAGGTCAGCTGCCCTGTGGCGACCGTGTCGGACACGGTCTCACCAGCGACGTTCACCGTGAGAAGCCGACTCCGGCCCTCCCGGAACGCGGTGAACGCAGCGGTGCGCGTGTCTGGGTTGCAGGCCGGATCGAAGTAGGCCAGGGAGGCCGTGAACGGCAGCTTCGTGACATGACCTGTCTCCAGGTCGACGATGGCGGTGAACGCACCGCCCGACATCAGGTCCGGGTGGTTCGTGAAGGCCCGAGGGGCGTATACGACCGCGATGTGCGAGCGGTCCATGACGCACTCGTTCCCGATCCAGGAATCCGCCTGCATCCCAGACTCGGCCAGGACGGCGACGGTCCTCCACTGGTACGCGTCGGCGCTGTCGGCGGTGAGGATGTGCAGGCCGTCTGTGTCGGCTGCGGAGGTGACGGCCCGGTCCGGGGAACTCCGCCATCCTTGGCCGAGGTTCTTGTCGGCATCAATGCCCTGAGGCGAAGGCGACGGCGTGACCTGTTTTCCGCGGCTGGGGTCGGGTGCTGCCGTCGCCGACTGGCTGGTTTGGAGGAAGCCGGCTACCAGCGTGGCTCCGGCCAGCATGGCAGCCGCGCGGCGTAAGCCTCTTCTGTCTATTCGTGACGCTCTGGTCAACGTTCTGCACACTCCTGATGATCGAAGGGAAGCGGGGCGTTCCGGATGTGTCGGTACAGGAGCACAGCAGCTGGGGTTCCGCCCGAACTGCGGCGCTCCTGCATGCTCGCGCCGATCAAGCCGCTGCGGCCTTGGCGGCGGCCCGCTGAACTGCGGCCGCAGCCGCGTCGAATTCGTCGATATGGGCAGCGATCTTGCTGCGCTGGGCGTTCGACACCGCGTCGAACCACACTTGGGTGACGCTGTGTGCGACCCGGCAGTCGATGTCCGCCTCAGCGGTCTCGATCTCCAGCGGCGTGCCGCGGTGAGGATGCTGTCAGGGTAGTCAGGCACCCGCCGGTCACGAAGCGGTTGTCCCGCTTCGCGACCGGCGCGCTGGCACCAGGATCGGAGAGCACCTCTACCCGCCGTAGTAGCCGGTCAGGAGTTCTCGGCGATCTCCCCGCCGGATACGAAAAGGACGTAAGTTCCGGTCGAGTCGGACATGGGGCCGGATCTGCGCAGGAGCGCGTGCGCGCTGCGGGACACGTACAAGGAACTGAACACAGTCTGGTGTTCCTTGGTGTAGAGGGCGTCGACCTGCTGCTTCGCCGTCCTGAACCACGCAACCGCGCGCTCGTTGTTCCAGCCCGGTATTCCGGTCTTGACGCAGTCCTCCAGAAACGCCCCGGCCTTCGTCCTGCCAGCGTTCACCAGGCACGAGAATCCGACGATGTCGCCCTGCTCCGTCGGGACGCCGGCGATGGAGAGCTGCTCTTCGCCGCCGCTCGACACAGCCCCGGCGAAGTGCCAGATCTTGCGGTCCCCGGGGGCGTCGATGAGCTTCTGCTTGCCGAGAGGGATGTCCCAGCGCGCGGCAAGACCGGTCAGGAAGTCGTCCACCCGGTAACCGGGGGTGATGACCTTGCTCTCCCCCAGCTTCGGCGCCCGGTCGGCCGTCACGGCCCGCTCCGGCCAGTCCGCGGCGGACGGCGGCTTCGGGGCCGTTGTACGGGGAAGGGCCGTCGAGGATGCGGACGGCAGCGGGGCGGACGGGTTCGGGACGGACGATGCCGACGTGCCGACGGACCCGGAGCCCGGCTCCGCCGCCGTATCTTCATGTTGCGTGCAGCCGGCCAGGCCGGCGGCAGCCGCGAGAGCGACTGCCGCCGCGACCCGGCGGCGCATAGACTCCGCGCTGCCCATCAGTGCCCAAACGCGCAGTTGCCTGCGTCTGGGTTCGTGACGGGAACGAAGGCCACAGCGTCGAACGCCACGTTGGCGTCCCCGGTGCCGGGGAGATGCTCGTTGTCCATCTCCACACCGCCCCCCTTCCAGAAGCTCATGGAGCCCAGCTTGAACCAGGCATCCTTGCCCTGGGTCCGGTTCAACTGGCTCACCTTGCAGGTGTCCGCGGCCAGACCGACCTGGTTGACGCCCGGCTTGACGGTGTAGCGGACAGTAGCTTCGGCTCCATGGTTGGGCAAGTGGATCCACACGTTGTAGCGCTTGCCCGGCTTGTCTGCCGTCGGAAGGTTCGCCGGGTTCAGCGTCCACCGGCCCGTCACCTTGTGGAAAAAGTCGCTCTCCGGGTAGGAGTGCGTGAAGAAGACATGGCCGTTATAGCCAGCGCCCAACTGATGGACGTCGATCTGCGCGATGGCCGGGGTAGCCCGCCACGTGAGGAGTTGATCGCGGTACATGAGGAGGCCGTCCCCGTACTGCATCGTGAACTTGCCGTCCGACGTAGCCTCAGAAGCCGCGCATCCGTAGACGTCCTCCCGCCCGTTGAGGTCGTCGATGACGATGGTGCCCGGAGTGCCGTCGGGGGTGGTCATGCACGGCCCCGACGGGTACTTGGCGATGAGTGCCGACTCGGGGGAACCGAGGGCGAACCGCAGCTGTTCACGAGAGGAGTTGCTCTCGCTCTGGCCGGTGATCCAGGCGGCGCTGCCGGCCCAGCGGCAGCTCTCGTTCATGGCCGGGCAGGGGTTGGTCGTACCTGGCGTGCAGTTGTTGACCGAGGGGGCGCAGAACATGCCGTAGTTCGTCGGCAGGTTCAGCAGAGACTGGGCGCCGGGGAAGTCGGGGACCATGTACGAGGGTTCCCAGTTCCACGTCTTGTGCGGGGTCTCCGCCCAGCCGAGGACCTTCTCCTGGTACGGCCAGTTGGCGGGGTGCGCGGCGTCGTCGAACGTCGCCCGGAGGAAGCCCTGGCGGTCCGGCGGGTAGTTCGCGTTGGCCGGGTTGTTGAAGAAGCCGAGGCCGCGGGGTGCGGTCGGGTCGGTGTAGACGCCGCTGTTGTAGCCCCACAGCGCCATGTACCAGTTCTCGATCCACTGCGGGCTGCCGCCGTTGACCTCCATGCCGAGCGCCTTGAGCTGGTTCCACTTCTCGGCGAGGATCTGCATGCCGGCCGCGATGTTCGTCGCGTAGTCGGTGGTGATGGCCCCGGCCCGAGTGGTGTCGAAAGGCGGGCTGTCGTAGTCCCGCATGCCTGAGGTGACCTGGGCGATGCCATAACCGCAGTCGGACTTACCGCTGTTCGGGTAGTGGTGAATGCTGGCACCGTTGCCGAACCAGTCTGCCTGGAGGACGTTGCCAGCCGCACCGTTCACCGAGTGCCAGGACGCCTGCTTGAAGTTGGACTCCTGGGCGAGGATACCGAGGACCACCTGCGCCGGGATGTCGCCGCCGCCTGTCAGGACCGGCTTGGGAAAGAGGCCTTGCGGGCTGTACGCGGGCAGGCCGGTGTCATGCCAGTTCGCCGGACGCTGCGTCGTCAGGTACCCATGCACGGCCTGGTCGACCGCCCACTCCACCTGATTGGCGCTCGGCTGGAGCGCCTGCCGCTTCGGGTCATTCCGTTTGACCAGGCACGGGATCTCGTAGCCCTTCACCTGACCGTCAACGACGAAGACTTCGGCACCCTCTCTGGAGAGGCAGATCGACTCCTTGACGCCCTCATCGCAGTTGTAGGGCTCGACGTCGTCCCTCGGCTCCGTATCAGCTGCGAGCGCCTGCGCGCGCGGGGTGGGAGTGCCGGAGACAGTGAAGGCAGCCGGATCCAGGGCGAGCGACGCCGCGCCGCCAGTCTTCACCCGCGCGGTGTCGGTGTCGAAGGCGACCGAGGCCTTGGCACCCGTGCGGACGGCCGTCGCCTGGATACGGATCAGGCCTGCGGCCCGGCCGTCGGCGGTGGCCTTCGCCTCCGGAGTGCCCTCGGGCGCCGTGATTCCCTTCAGCTCGTCCGAAACGAGCGACGTGGTGATCAGGTGGCCTTCGCGCGATACGCCCGCGGGAGGACCGTTGAAGGGCTGGGTCTTGAGGCCGGGCGCACGCGAGGTGTCGACACCAGCCACATCACCGACCGCGAGGGAACCCCCCTTCTGCGGGAACAGCTTGAGCTTCCCGATCTCACCCGAGCCGAGCATGGTGAGCTTTCCGCCGTGCCAGCGATTGATGACACTCTTGCGACCCTGCACGACACCGAGGTCGAGGGCCCCGTTGGCGGACGACGTCAGCGCGAAGACCGGGCCGGGCAGCGCGGTCTGCTTCTGTGCCCGTGTCGACTTCCCACGGCCGGTCAGCTTCACGAGGTCGCCATTGAGCACACCGTAGTCACCACGCGGGGTGGGCAGGGCATGGGTGAGCTGCCCGGGGAACTTCCTGACGCCGATGGCCTTGCCCGCCGCCGCGTCCGCCTCGATGACAGTGGTCTTCCCGGGGCCGGCGTCCGTGGCCGAACTGCTGGAGAACAACACCCGGTCGTCCTCGCCGCAGCCCGGCGAGTAGTAGGAGAGCTGCACGCCCTGGGCGACCTCGGTGACCTTGCCGTCGCTCAGCCGCACAACCGCGGCGAACGCGCCCCGGTAAGCCGCACCGGGCTTGTTGGTCCACAGCGCCGGCATGTAGACGGCTGCCGCGTACCGGCCGGAGCCCGTGGTACACACGTACCCCGTCCACGGGCCGGCGTCGATGTCCTTGCGCCGCAGGGAAGCGACCTCGCGGAAGGTGTAGCCCTCCCGCTCCGAGGCCGTCACGATGTGGAAGCCGTCCGAGTCGCCGGTACCGCTGACGATCACGTCGCCGGAGCTCTCGTAGTCCTTGCCGAGGGCCTTCTCCGGCGCGCCGAACAGGATGTTCGTGGTGGCGTCGGCTGCCTCGGCGGGCGCGGTCCGGACCACGAACGGGATCAGGGCCAGCGAGGACGCCAGCACGGCAGTCGCAGCCACCTGCGCGGTGAGCCGCTGCCGTGGCGTCCGTAAGTGCTTCAGCATGGTCCCTCTCATATCCACTCCGTGCAGTTGCCGTTGACAAGCGGAGTGACGACTACGCGGCCACCCTCTTCATAGAGCAGGGGTTCCGGATCCCAGGCATCCTTCAGGCCGTTCCAGCAGGCCTTGCTGGTGTTCTTCCAGTCGCCCATGGGCGAGACGTCGCTTGCGTTGGTCGAGGTGATGCTGGGGGTGGGGCGGGGCGACTCGAAGCCGCCCAGCGTCGGCATCTGCCAGAGCGCCGCCCAAACCGGGTACTTGTAGAGGGGGTTGACGCTCACCTTTGTCCAGGTGGCCCCGCAAGCGGGCGAGAAGACCAGCTTCAGCTCGATGTCGTTGCCTTGGTTGATCTGTTCGAGGACCTGGGCATCGGCGTCGCATCCCATGGTGACCGGGTTCTTGCCCGTACAGGCCGACCGGAAGCAGCCGGCCGTCTCGGCGGCCGATGCCGTCGGCGTCGCCAGTATCTGGGACAGAGATAGGAGCGCGACCGCGGCTCCTACCCGTCCCCAACTTCTTGTGCGCACAGCGTTCTCCTTGAGCGAGATCAGTGGATGTACTACCGGTAGATGTCCACGACCACGCGGTTCGGCTGCGTGAGAGTGAAGACGTTGTAGCGGGAGACGGGACCGTCGAGGGTGATCCCGAAGTCCATCGCGGCGGTGAACCCGAGGATGTTGCCGGTCGAGTAGATGTACTGGGTCGCCTTGACCGTCGGCAGGTTGAACGCCTCCAGGCTCGGGTTCGTCGCGGTGAAGTCCCCGGGGTCGGCGCCCTTGAGGCTGAGGAAGAGGTAGGAGGAGCCGGTGGTGGTCAGGGTCCTCGGCTCACCACCCGGGGTGTCGTACCCGGGGCTCGTGGACTGACGGGCCTCGACGGTGGGCAGCGGTCCCGCACCCAGGTCGAAGACCACGCGGTCGTAGCCGGTGTGGGTGGCGGCACGTACGCCGTCGACGCAGATGTCCTCACAGACCTCGGCCGTCGCCGCTGGCGCGGCCGAGGCCGTGGGCGCGGCGGCCAGCGTCGTGAGGAGAACCGTGGCGGCCGGGGCGACGAACCGCCCGAGCACGCGTCTTGCAGTACGCATGGTGGCTCCTTCTTCAGATCGGAAGAGCCGCAGCGTAGGACAGGTACCTGACATCCCGCCTACTGATCTTTTCGTTAGT
>NZ_MWIG01000157.1:0-25749 GCF_002156145.1 Streptomyces sp. NRRL B-24572
GAAGGCCTACTGGCGGGCGGCGCGGCGGCGGGGGGCGGTGTGGATCCGCCGGACCTGCTGGGCGGTGCCCTTCCCGCGGGTGCGCAGGACGCCCCGTCGCCGGCCTGCTCGCACGATGCGGTTGGCGGCGCTCTCGTCGAGCCCAGTAGCCCGGGCTGCCGCGCGGAGCGAGATCCACTCCTCGAACGGGAGCAGCATCAGGACGTGGTCGGTGGTGATCGCGGGCATGCCTGATCGGCCTTTCGCTTCGGGTCGGTGTCGCCGGGTTGCTCTCCCGGCGTCGGTAGGACCGTATATCACGTCGGCTTCGCCGCCGATGTGGGCATCTCGTACGAAGCGGGTCGTAGGTGTGCGGATATGCTTCCCCGGCGCCGTACCGGAATGACCACCTCCGAATGTGAACCGAGCGAGGCCGGACGGCGGCTACGTTGCTGTTGCTCATGGGGGGATGCCACGTCGTGGAGACCTTGGAAGACCTGGTCACGCGTGCCGCAGAGGGCGGTGAAGGCGCCATCGATGCCTTCGCTGCCCTGCACGATGAACTCCAGGAGACTGTGTACCGCTGGGTTTTGCGCCTCGTCTGGGACGGGCACGTTGCGGAAGACCTGAGCCAGGAGGTCTGGCTGAAGGTCGCCCAGAACATCAGTAAGTACCGGGCTGGCTCGAACTTCATGGGCTGGCTGAAGACGATCACGAGGAACACGGCCCTCGACCATCTGCGGGCCGTCCAGCGACGCCCTCCTGAGTCCCTGTGCGCCAATCACCTGGAGCTTGACCGGCCCCGGGCAGGGCAGACCACCGAGGAGCTGGCAGAGAACCGGGAGCTGGCCCGTGCGGTCGAGGCGCAGTTGTGCAAGCTGCGTCCCGACCAGCGGCAGGTCCTCATCCTGCGGTTCTTCGACGGCGAGAGCCCGGCGCGCACCGCGGAGATCATGGGGAAGACGGACGGAGCAGTCCGTACCCTGACTCTGCGGGCGCTGCGGAAACTCGCTGAGGTGATGCCGCCGAGCGAGTCCTCGGCGGAGCTGATTGAAGAGCTGCTGACGGCGGCCGTGGGCAAGGACAGGGTCGTCGAGACCCGCGTGGAACGAGAGGCGAGGTCGCATGTTGCGACGCGGTGACCAGAGCGAGCGCCTGGAGCGGGCACTGGAAGGCGGGCCTGTCCCTCACGACGAGGAGACCCGCCGCCTGCTCGCTGCCGTAGGTGCGCTGCGGCCCGGCTACCGTCGGGATCCCGCTCGCGCCCGGGCTACGAGAGAGGCGGCGCTCCGCGAGTTCGAGCGAGCGCTGAACCCCCAGGCGGTACGAGAGGACGCTGGCACGAACGACGGTCTCGACGAGCCGGAGATCCACCAGCACGAGGTCGAGCTGTCCGACGGCGGGCGACTCCTTCTCAGCGATATCGAGCCGATCACGCCTGAGCGCGCCGAGAGGAGCCGGGAAGTGATCGAGCGGATACTCAACAACGAGCGGGACCGGCAACAGCGGTGACCTCGGACTACCCGATCAAGATCCACATTCTCGACCCGGACGAACACGACCCAGACGCGATGGCCCTCACCGATGTGGGCGTGGTCAACGTGGACGGGGAACGGCACCTGTTCTTGAAGCCGCAGAGCTTCTACTCGGCAGTCCGGCAGATCCGCAAGTCCATGCCGGACATGCCGCTTGAACAAGTCGAGCGCCTGGTGCGCGAGCATGTGAGCTTCAGGGACTTCGACGAGCTGCTGGCCCCTGCCGTCGAGCCTCCCACGCCGCTGGTCGACCTGCCCCCACTGCCGCCTGAGCCCCCGACTCCGTTCGTGCCTGCTCAGCGCAAGAGGGGCAGGAACTGGGCGATAGCCGCTGCCCTCATCCCGGCCTTCGCCGGAACGTGGGCTGTCGGGTATGCGACCGCGATGAACGGGACGCAGAGCGCTGCCAGCGCGCAGGACCAGATGCCGGCAACAGCGGCGGATGACGAGTACAAGGCGCCGGAGCCCTTCGAGGCCGGCGACTTCCTGGACTTCTCGAAGGCCGGGAAGATCGCATGCCACGCGATCGACAGCCTCGAAGCGGAGTGCACTGACTCTGACGGCATGGTCATGGCCACCACTGCTGCTACTGGCCCCGACTCCGTCGTCTTCACCTTCTCGTACGGGTCCGAACGCCTGGGCTTGAGGATCTTTGAAGACGTCGACTACGCCGCGACGTGGGTTCAGCAGGACGGCTCTCAGGCGATGTATCCCCACATGAAGCGCTGGGGTCGCTACGTCTTGTGGGGAACGGACGAGGAACGCCTCGCTGAGTACATGAGCGAACTGCGGTCGGCACCGCAGAAGCGTCCTGCCGCCCTCACCGAGATGGGCGGGCATGGGGTACCTCTGCCACCGCGTCTTGCCGCGCTCACGCTCGGCACTCTGGGACTTGCATCGGAGGATTTGAGCGAGATCGTGTTCAGGCCCGAGCAGGCCGGGGTGACCATGCCGACCTTGCTCGCCGTCCGAGCTGTGCTGGGGTTGGACGTTGGCGTCCCCTCGCCTGAGCCGTCTGGGATCGACGACATCGTGGCCCTCGCCGCAGGGCTTGAAGCGTCGTCGCCCAGCGACGAGACCGAGACCAATATCGTCAGCGTGTCAGTCGTCGAGCCAGAGACAGAGCTGACGCCCGAGCCGGACCCGGAACCCACGCCTGAGCCGGAGCCGACCACGACGCAGGACCCGGAGCCGACGCCCGAGGCGGACTCGACCCCGACGTCCGAGCCGGCCCCGGAGTCGACGCCCGCGTCCGAGCCGACCCCGACGCCGGAGTCGACGGTCACCCCGGCCCCCGAACCGGCCGCGACCCTGACTCCGGACCTAGAGCCCATTTCGGAGCCGACTCCTTCGGAGCCCGTGTCCGACGTGACGCCGTCACCGGACCTGGACCCGGCGCCGTACCCGGCCCCAACCTCGGAGCCGAACTCCAGCGGCGGGGAGGGGAAGAGGGGCGGTGACGAGGCCGACCCGCTCGAACTCGACGAGTTCGAGGGAGGGGGTCTTCTGGGGCTTCCTCGGGCCTGGGTTGCACAAGCTGGGTAGAGAAGGGCCCCTCAGGACGATGTCCTGAGGGGCCCTTCTGCGGTGGGTCAGAACGGAGGTGTTCCGGCCCACTGATCGTCCGCCATGGCGCGGCCGATTGCCGGAGCCGTTGTGCGCGTCGCCGTGGTCTTCGAGACGGCCGCGGTGGCGTTGCGCAGGCTGGGGCCGACCTCCTCGACATCGAGCTCGAAGACCGTGCGCCGAACGCCTTCCCGGTCTTCGTAGGACCGCTGGCGGAGGCGGCCCTGGACGATGACGCGCGTGCCCTTGGTCAGCGATTCTGCGACGCTTTCGGCGGCCTGCCTCCAGACCGAGCAGGTCAGGAAGAGGGGTTCGCCGTCCTTCCACTCGTTGCTCTGGCGGTCGAAGGTGCGCGGGGTCGATGCGACGCGGAACTTGGCGACGGCTGCGCCGGAGGGGGTGAAGCGCAGCTCGGGGTCGTCGACGAGGTTGCCGAGGACGGTGATGACGGTCTCGCCTGCCACGGAAGGCCTTTCGGATGGAGAGGGGTGGCCCGATGGGCGGGCCGCGAGAGATGTGGGGTCAGGAGAAGAGTGCGCGCCAGGTCTTCGGGCCCGGGAGGCCGTCGGCGTCGCCGCGCAGGTCCGGGCGCGAGAGCTGGAAGTCGCGAAGGTTCTTGCGGTCGGCCTCGGACCACTTCGAGCCGGGCCCGGAGGTGTAGTGCCTGCCGAAGCCGCGGGCGACGAGCTGCTTGCCGAGCATGGTGATGTGCGCGTTGTTCTTTCCGGGCCCGAAGTAGGAGGTGCCGGGGAAGGGCGGCATGGGCTTGGCAGCGGACGGGAGGGAGCCGAGGAGCTTCTTGAGGGAATCCGGCCCCGGGATGCCGTCTGCTGCCTTGCCCTTGAGGCCGATGGACAGCTGGTAGTCGCGGTAGTTGAGGGTATCGACGTCGGTCCAGGTCGGGCCGGGGCCGGCGGTGTACCGCTTGCCGAAGCCGCGCTTGACGAGAGCTTCGCCGGTCCGGGTGATGTGGGCTCCACGGGCGCCGTAGCCGTAGACGAGTCCGTTGATGGTGGTCTGGTAGCGGGCGATCGAGCCGCTGCTCGTGTCGGTGTCCCCACCGGGCGAAGGGGCGGGCTTGTAGTCCCCGGCCGGCATCCCGGCGCGGACCCAGGAGTAGAGCGCCGGTCCGGGGCATGCCGTGGCGAAGCCGTCCTTGTGGCCCTTCTTCGCCAGGGTCCGGCCTGTCTTACGGCACGCCTCCTCGTACAGGGCGCGGGCGGCGGCCAGGGCCTTCGCGCTGGGCTCCTGGCTGCCGCCGATGGCGATCTGGACGCCGATCCCGGTCACGTTGTGGTCGGGGCAGTGAGCGCCCTGGAGGCTCCATCCGCGGCCCTCGTAGATCGTGCCCGCCTGGTCGACGACGAAGTGATAGCCCACGCCGGACCAGCCGTTGGCGCGGTGCTCGGCCTCGATGGCGCGCATGATCGCGAAGCCGGTACGCGAGATCGGGGTGCCGCCGTCGTAGTGGATGAAGAACTCGGTGCGGGAGCTGAGCGGGACGGTGTTGGGCGTCCCGGCCCAGGGCTTGGCGCCCCACTCGGCGCGGGTGACGATCTTCATGGTGGTGCCCTCCAGAGGCTGGGGTCAGGGAGGGAGCACCGTGAGGGCAGAGCGGGCCTAGTGTCGCGTCCTGCCGCTGGAGGAGCAGTGGATCATCCGTCGATCACCTCGGCGTCGACGACGGTGCCGTCTTCCAGCGCGGGCCGGTCGGGGTACTCGACGGCGAAGAGCGTCTTGTTCAGCCGTTCGGCGAGGGCGCCGAGGTCCACGTGTTCCTCCGGCGAGGGCTCGGAGTCGGCGAGGCCGGTGATCTCGACGGCCAGGGCTGCGTCCTTGCCGTAGTGGTGACGGTGTTGGCGCTCCAGGTACCACGCGTCCGCGCGCCAGTCGGGGGCGGTGCGGTCCTCGGTGACCTCTTCGACGATCTGTCCGGTCTCGACGTCCCGGTACTTACGGGTGGTGGTCTTGGTGACGATCCCGCCGTCGGCGACCCTTCTGATGTTGGCCATGGCGCGAGCGGCGGCCATCGCGCGGGCGGTGCGCACCCGCTCGAACAGCTCGACGTAGGGGTCCTCGTCGCGGTTGGGCTTCTGGCCCTCGTCGCGGGCGGCGGCTTCGGCGCGGCCTCGGGCCATCCATCTCCAGTACGTGGCGGCGCTGATGCCGGCGGCCTCGGCTGCGAGTTCGACCGCGATGCCGGACCGGGAGGCGGCCAGGATTCGGCTTTCGACTTCGGCGGACAGGAGGGTGGGCCTGCCGGCCCCAGGACGGCGCGGCTTGCGGCGGTTCGACATACTCAGGCGCCCTTGCGGCCGGGGGTGAAGTGGTGACCGCAGGCCGGGCAGGTGGTAACCCGGGGCCGTCCCTCGTCGTCAGGGCTGAGTTCGGTTCCCGTGCCATAGCCGTCGTCGGGCAGGTGGAGCGTGGGGGTCTGGGCATCGCTGTCGTGGATGGCGCCGGGCAGGGTCTCGGGGTCGACCTGGCGCAGCAGGGTCTCCAGCTCCTCGTCGGGGATGGCGAGGGAGTCGTAGAGGTCCGGCTCGGCGGTGACGATGTCCTCGAAGAATGCGGCGAGCGCGCGGGGCTCCCAGCCGCCGTCCTGGGTGATGCGGTTGAGCTTGATGATCACGGCCTTGGCCTCGGTGTCGCTGCGAGAGGCCCAGCCGCGCTGGACAGGCACCAGCCAGCCGCCGTCGTCGTCGACGAGGATGCCGTCGGGTGTCGGCATGCCCCGGTGCTGCATCTCGTGCAGGGACTCCCGGCGGCCGTGGCCGCCGATGGCCAGGCCGGTGCGCTCGTCGACGATCGGCTGGTCGAGGAAGCCGTGAGTCTGGATCGATTCGATGATCCGCTCGATCTCGTGCTTCTTGGGGTTGCCGGGACTCGGGGCCAGGTCGGTGAGGGGGATGTAGGTGGTGTAGCGGGGGGCGGGCACGGCCATCGGGGTCCTTCCGGCAGCGGGGGTGATGCCGGCGGCGGGCGCGGTCTGCGAGCCCGCGGACTTCAACCGCGGCGTCCTGCCTCGCAAGCAGGGCATGCCGTCATGGCCGGGCCGTGTCCGCCGCCGGACCGGCACCGCCCTTGTTCCGGATCGGACAGTGCCGGGGCCTGCCCGCCTGCGGCGACGTCACTGCGAGCGGGTGAGCCGGGCGGAAGGTAGAAGACCGCGGACGCTTACGTCGTGGGGTGGGATCGGGAGGCGAAGCGGGGCGCGGCTGGCGACGGCTCAGTCGTCGGCGGTCTCACCTCGGTTGGCGACGGCCACCCAGAGGTCGCCGTCCCACGTCACGGAGTCAACGGTGCCTTGGAAGACGAAGGACACCTTCGTGGAGCCCGAAGGGTCCGTGATGAGCACGGGCGGCTTGTCCACGACGCCGGTCATGCCGTCCAGGTGGACGGTGTCGCCCTGCTTCAGGTCCTTCGCCAGGACGTACGTCCGGTCGGAATCGATGGAGTGCGCCAGGGGCTTGAACGCGTGGATGGAGGTTCCGGCCGTGGCTTGGGCGAATCGACTGGCCAGGTAACGGCTCAGGGGCCTGCCCTCTTCGTTGACCAGGAGCGGCCCCTCGGAACGACCGCCGATCGCCTGCTGGACTAGGTCAAGGACATCAGGGCTGAGGGGCACGGCCTTGGGTCTGGGCTTGCCCTTCACGGGCGTCTCGACGACTGCCACGCCCTCGTCGGCGAGGACATCGCGGGCGTCAAGGCTCAGAGCGTCACCGAGGCGCATGCCGGACTGCATCAGCGCCCAGAGGGCTCGGTGCGCGGCGGGAAGCGACTCGTCGGTGGTGAGCCGCTGCACGTCCTCGCGGCTCAATGGGGCGGCGGTCAGGTCCGCGCGCTGGCCGCGTCCCGGTCGGTCGGCGCGAGCAGCTTCCGCGTCCGCCAGTCGGTACTGCATCGCGCCCGTAGCCAGGTCACGGTCGACGGGGGTAAGAGGTGCGAGGAGGCGGCGAGCGTACGACTCGCTGACGTTCCAGCGTTCGGCACAGTCCTGTGCGGTGATCAGTTCATCGGCCATAGCAGAAACGTATGCACACCCTGTTTGTACGTCAATGGCGTCATGGATGGGCCGCGCCGAGACGCCAGTCGCTGGAGCGCGGTAGTCATCCCATGACGTGTGCTGTACTATTTTTCTGGCTGGGAGAGCGACCCGGCTATCTGGGCCTAGGTGTAACGGATTTCCGCCCCCGCACGTACGTAGTGGCGACGCCTCAGCACCCCGCCCGGGAACCGACCCGAAGAAGCCCTGGGCGTACCTGGGGTGAGAAAGGACTGCCATGTCGAACGACGCTGGCCAGACGACGGAGACCTCCCTGTCCCTCGGGGATGCCGCCCTGCTTTCAGCCTTCGCCAAGCTCTTCAAGAGCCGCGTCGTGCCTCAGATCGATGCGAAGGCGGACGCCGTCAAGGCCCCGCTCCTCGCCGCCTACGAAGACCCCGACAGCGGCATCAAGTCCATCGACGTGCGGATCGGCGGAGTTCCGGTCGCCACGCACACCGTCTCCGTCTCCAGGGGCAAGTACGAGGTGGGGGACGAGGAGAAGTTCACCGCCTACGCCGATGACTGCGGCGAAGCCGAGGCGATCATCCAGGTCCGTCCCGCCTTCCGGGACGCCATGCTCAAGCGCGCGGCCTACGACAAGGCGACCGGCAACGTGGTCGACAAGATCACAGGAGAGGTCATTCCGGGTGTCCGCTACATCCCCGGTGGTCAGCCCACCGGGTCGATCAGCACCACGTGGAAGGACGGCGGCCAGGAGGCGCTGGAGGCGGCGTACGCCAGCGGCCAGCTCAGCGGCCTGCTGAACGGGGTGCCCATGCTCCCCGCCTCCGAGCAGCAGTAGCCGACCGCCAGCGCCAGCAGCCCGGCCGTGCTTCCGGCGGCCGGGCCCCGCTCCAGAGGACCATCTCCTTGTCCAGCCACGCCCACATCACCCCTGCCCTCGGCGAGGGCATATCTGACCGCGCGTTCCGCCTCTACTGCTTCCTCGTGCTCAAAGGCGGTGGACGGTGGGTCACCGTCCAGGATGCCGCCGACGCCTGCGCCTTGACCAACCACCAGGCGCGCAAGCCCCTGTCGGACCTGCGGAAGGCCAGGATGGCCGAGTCCCGCCGTGTCTACGAGATGGGTTCCCACGGCCGCAAGACCTGGCACACCCACTTCCGCACCATGGACCAGGCGAATGGGGTGGCAGCGTGATCGACCGCAGCGCCCTCCGGCGCAGCCCCCGCCGCAAGTACCACGTCGAGGTCGAGTCCGAGACCGTCCGCGACACCAACCTCAGCTACCGCTCCCTCGGCATCCTGACGTACTGCCTGGACCAGCACGAGAGCTGGCAGGTGCGCAGCGAACAGCTCTCCCGAGGTGAAGGGCGCGAAGGCCGCGACGCCATCCGCAAGTCGCTCCATCAGCTCGCCAAGTACGGCTACTACCGCCTGGAACGGCGCCGCTTCCGCGACGGCAAGACCGTCATGGGCGCGGCGATCAGCGAGTACCCCATGGACCAGTGGGCCCGCGACTACGAGATCTTCGGCGAGGACCTGACGATCCCCGTCGTCGAGCAGCAGGACGGCTCGTGGCAGGTGCGCTACCCCGACGACACCTACGGGCCGGACGGGATCACGGCCGGCACGGCGCCGGGCACCGACGACGTCCCGGCTGGCGGAGAGCAGACGTCTGCTCCTGAGCCGGAGGCCGACACCGAAGAGACCCCGGCCACGGAGGTGAAGCGGCCTCTTCCCCCGGCTGCCCGCGCAGCCGCCGAGCAGAAGAAGCGCAGGCCCGCCGCGCCGCGCGCCACCAAGAAGAAGCCGGACGAGGACTCCGCGGACGGCGAGTCCTCCGAGCCGAAGACGAAGACCCCGGCTCAGGAAGTCGCCTCCTGGTACTACGACCACGCCACCAAGCACCTCGGCCCGTACGCAGGACCCAAGAAGTCCGGCTGGTACTTCGGCCTGGTCCAGCTCAGCAAGCAGGCCCTCGAAGCCGGATACGAGCAGCAGCAGGTGGCCAAGGCGTTCCAGCGCACGGGAGTGCACTGGCCGAACGCTCCTCACTTCCAGCGGGCGCTGAGCGACGAGCGCAACAACGCCCCGATGCCAGCCCGGTATGGCGGGCGGCCCGCGCTCTACAACGACGCTGCCACCTGGGGCCCCATCGGCAGCGACGACCCGCCGACCGCCCCCGTCTTCGACGAACCCGTCTTCAGCGTCGTCCCCGCCTAACGAGAGAAGCCCGCAGTGAGCACCATGACCATCGAGCGGTTCCACGTCGGACAGGAGCCGATGCCTCTGGGGAACATCGTCAGCGACCGCATGCTCGCCGCCCTCAAGCGCGGCGGCGCCGACCTCTCCCAGCTCGGAGTGAACACCCCGGAGCATGACGATGGCGCTGGGCTGTGGGAGGACGTCGCCGTCCCGCAGGCACACGCACGAGCCCTGGCCTGGCGCAACAGTGTCCTGGCCGCCGACCACGACGACTACCTGAAGTGGCGCCTCGCAGACCTCGACGAGAACCAGGGGCCCATGCTGCTGAAGAGCTGGCTCGACAGCCTGATCACAGCCAAGAAGACCCGCGCCCGGCCCAGCACCATGAACCTCGTCGTCGCGGGCAACGTCGGCTCGGGGAAGACCACCGGCATCCTCGCACTCGGCAACGAGGCCAGCGAGCAGGGCCTGTTCGTGCGGATGGTGCAGCACTCCACCTACCTGGCATGGCGCCGCCCCGACGGCGGACCGAACGACCTGAGTAAGTACGCGGTCCGCAGGCGGTTCGTCGAAGAGCCCGACCTGCTCATCCTCGACGAGCTGTGTGGCGAGATGGACGGAGTCCAGACCGACTTCGTACGCCGGGAGACCACCAACCTGGTCGGCTCCCGGATCGCCGCCGGCAAGCCCACGGCGTACTCCACCAACCTGCGCCGCGACGCGATCAAGGCCATCCTCGGTGAGCGGCTGGTCTCCCGGATCGAGGACCGTGCCTACCTGATGAAGGTCGTCGGCAAGGACCGGCGTCAGCCCCGGCAGGCCCTCGACTGGTGAACGACCCGGGCGCCTCTAGTACGTGACAGAGGCATACCTGGAGCGCAGTAGGGGGTGACGCTATAGGGTTTGGGCAACCGAGAGCCGACGAGCATAGGCATCTCGGGCCGACCCGAAGCGAAGGAACACCCATGTCCAAGCTGCCTGCTGCGCGTGCCGTCACCCAAGGAGAACGTGAACTTCGCGACTGGCACAAGCGGTTGCGCCTCGGCGCCGCAGGCGCCGGATTCGGCATGATGATCGCCAGCCTCTACCAGCTCCACTGGGCCGGAACGCTCGTAGGCTTTCCCACGATCGCAGCCGGCGCGATGGCCGTCTCCCTCGAAACCCTCCTCGCCTTCAACGCAGGCGCGGTCACGACCATCCGGCGCCGTGACGCCGACGGCAACGAGACCGGCTACTACTGGTCGCTCTGGCTGATCTTCGGATTCCTGCTCACCATCTCGATCGCGGCCAACGTCGGCCACGCCATGGCCGCACTCGCCACATGGTTCGGCAGTGGCCAGGCACCCCAGGTGCTCAACGAGAACCGTGCCTGGGTCTACGGGATTGGATCCGCGGTGGCCGCGATGGTCCCCCTCGGCGGCAGCTTCGGTCTGCACATCTCCGGGTTCGTCCGCGCTCACGGAGCCGGGTCGGACTGGGTGGACCCTGACGGCACCTGCGTCGTCCAGGAAGAGGCGGCCACCGCCCCGCCCGCCCCCGCGGTCGGCGAGGACGCCGCCGAGACCGCCGAGCCAGTCGTACCCGAGACCGAGGAGGAGGGCGACACCTCCAAGGAGGACGACGAGAGCGGCCCCAACGAGGAAGACGAGCAGGACGACGACAGCGACGCCACGCTCACTGAAGAGCAGCTGTATGCGATCTGGAAGGACGCCCGGGACAAGAACGAGGAGTCCCGCTTCGGACGGTTCGGAGACCTCAACCCGTCGCAGCTCGGACGCCGTCTGGGTCACACCCCGCAGAACGGGCGGAAGAACGTCGGGCCCCGCTTCGAAGCCCGCTACAGGGCGGAGAAGTTGAAGGAGCAGGGCGGGGGCGTCAACATAGACGAGCTGGCCAAGGTCACGGAGCCGTCCCCCTGACCTTCGCCGAGAACGACGTACGACGCGGCGGGCGCACCCTCTTCGGGGCGCCCGCCGCCGTCATGAGCGGCCACGGTGGGCCGACGGGCGGGCGGCGGTGCCTCGCGGAGCTGCACCTGGCCCTCCGCCCGCCTTGAAGAAGGGCGATCACCCCAGGTAAAATTAGTACAGCAGACGTCACGCCGCGATCTTAGGGGCATGCCCGTCGCAACATCCGGGAGAGCAGCCCGGATACCGACCCGAAAGGCACCACCATGGCTGGAATCACCACGCCGCAGCGCACCCGCAGGAGCCGCCGACCGACCGGCATGCCTAACCCGCCGCTCGTCCTGCTGACCGGGCTGGAGAAGACCGGGAAGAGCTTCGAGGCCGCACGCGGCACCGGCTCAGACCTCGTCGGCCGCTCCTTCTGGATCGAGATCGGCGGCACGGAAGGCACGGCCGACTACTACGGCCGCGTCCCCGGAGCCGACTACGAGATCGTTGAGCACGACGGCTCCTACCAGGACATCCTCGACGCCATCCGATGGGTCAACCACCAGCCCCGGACCGATGGCAAGCCCAACCTCCTGGTCATCGACACCATGACCGCCCTGTGGGACATGCTCAGCGACGAGGTCGCGAGGTACGCCCGCAACAGGGCCATTCGCAAGGCCGAACGCAACCGCTCCCGCATCCCCACCCTCGACGACCCCGTCGTCATCGACTCCGACCTGTGGAACCGAGCCAAGGACCGCTGGGGCGAGGTGCTGTGGCAGATCCGCCGCCACCAGGGCCCCTGCCTCCTGCTCGCCCGCACCGAGATCGTCACCGCCTTCGAGAACGACAAGCCCACCCGGAACACCACCCGCAAGATCAAGGCGGAGCGCAACCTCCCCGCCACCGTCGACGCGATCGTGGACCTGCACGCCATCGGCGACGCGTGGCTCACCGGAGTCCGCAGCCTCCACATGGACATCCGGCCCGGCGAGACCCAGCGGTTCGCGGACTTCACGGTGGACGCCCTGCTGCGCCGCCTCGGGCTCCAGGACGCGGCCGACTCCCGGTCCGTCTCCGAGCTGCGCCCCGACGCCACCTTGGGCGAACCCCTGCTCGGACCGCCTGCCCCGCAGCAGGCCCCTACGCTGACCAGCGCGCAGGCAGCCGAGATGATCCGGCGGGCGCTCATGCACCCGGACAACCCGGAGGCGGAGCTGCGCGCGCTCCGCGAGCGGCACGGCCGCCTCGTCCTTGGGGCGGTCTCGACGCAGACGGCGTGGGGAACCATGAGCGCCGACGACCTCATAGACCGGTCCCTTGAGCACCTGAAGACGAAGGCCGAGCAGGCTCAGGCCGAAGCACGCCAGCAGGTCACGGGCACCACCCCCGAGCCCGATGACACCGAGCAGACCCCGGGCGGGCCCGAGCAGGGCTCGTCCACCACGGCCGGCGAACCCGAGCCGGACGACTCGGTACCGCCGCCCCCGGACCCGCAGCAGCCGGAGCCGGGGCCCGAACCCGTCGATGAGGTCAGCGAGGCTGAGGAACCGCAGGACCTGCCCCACCGTGTCCCTAGCCCCGTGCAGGCCAGCAAGGTCGACCGCGTCATGACCGTCCTGCTCACCGAGGCGGAGATCCAGGCGCGCACCCTCGGGATCACCCGCGAGGACCACCTCGCCTCCCTCGCGACCGAGGGCACCGTGACGATGACGAGGTTGCGCAACTACGTTGCCCGGAACCGGCACCAAGTCGCCGACCTTCTGGAGACCGACGGGCACCACGACATTGCCGACGCGTACCGCCGTGCAGGCACCCCAGAGCTGAAGATCGCGCAACTCTTCGCGCCCCTGCACGCCGACCTGGCCGCCACCGACTGAACTGACGCGCGACACTTCGGCGCGCCCGCGAGCGCCTGCCGAACCCGAGGCGCGCACCTCGTGATCCCCAGATCGCGCAGGCGCGCGCCTCAGCCGTTCCCTGCCCGCGCACCCCGGGGCACGGTTGCTCACCGTGGCGCGCCGGAGCGCCTGCCTCGCTGCGCACCGCAGCGCACCCCACCCGTCCGAAGCGCAACTAGGACAAGGCAGCCGGTCCCGACGAGTCGGCCAGCACGCACCCGAGCGATTCCGATCGTTCGAGCGCGGGCGAGTGCGCTCAACCTTGCCGGTGACGGAGGCGCGCCGATGCGCCCCTTCACCTGATCTCAACAACTGCACGCCACGACGGAGCCGCCCACCCTCGGAGCAACCAGTTGCGCGCAACCCCCTGACCTGCGGGAACGCGCGCGTTGCGCTCCGCTCCACACGAGGGCGCCCCAGACGGTTGCGCCTCCCGAAGCGGGCGCGCACGCGGAAGGGGCGCGCCTCGTTGCGGGCGCGCCCCTCCGGTATACGCGTGGTGGATCAGGCAGTCGGTTGCGCGTGGCGGCGCTCGAAGCGGCGCTGCTCGCGCGCCTCCTTGCGCGCCTGATGCGAGTCGGCGCGGACGGCGTGGAGCAACCGAGAGAACTCCTCCGGGTGGTTCTCGGCGAGCAACCGCATCGCCTGAAGCCGGTGGTTCGGAGCCGAGGGCAACCGGCCCCAGCGCGCCTCCGCGTAGTCCAGCGAGTACCGCAGGAAACGCAACTCGGCTTCGAGCCGGGAGCACAGTTGCGACACCCGCGCTTCCTGGGCCTTGCGCGACTCGCCTTCCACCTTTGGCAGGAAGGCGCGCGGGTTGCCCATCATGCGCTCGGCGAGAGCGAAGGTGCGTGGGGCGACCTCCGGGTTGCGGAAGGCGAGACCTTGTACGAGGTCGCGGCCGGCGCGCGGGCCGCGACCGGCGCTCTCCAGCACGAACTGGGTCCACTCCTCGGCGAACGCCTCGTCGTCGAGCTGGGCCAGGAACTCGGCCTCGTCGAGTGCCAGGTCCTCGACGGCGGACTCCACGGGCCGACGCGCAGCCCTGAGCTGATCGCGGAAGGTGTTGATACGGGCCTGGTACTCGCGCTTCGACTCTTCCTCCCCCCGCGGCAGGAGCACCTTGAACTCGCGGGCCGCGCGATTCGCGGTGAGCAGGGTGCGGCTGACCACGGGAGGAGCGCAGAAGGCCGCGGCCTGGACCTCGCGGGGGACCCGGCGATCCGTCTTACCTCGGACGAAGGCCACCCAGGCGTCGTAGAACGCCTGGTGGGCCATCTTCGCCAGACGCTCGGCCTGTGCCGATACCTGCTCGGCAGGCGGCTGCTCGGCCATCCCTACGTTTCCTCCTGGTCGCGGCGGCCCCGAGACACGACTCGGGCATAGTGCCGGTGGCCGCCTCGCAACCAACCCCACTCCGTGTGCCGGTTCATCGCAGGAGCAGCCGCTCCCCGGCCCTGCACGCCTGCGCGGCGCGCCGTGGTCTCGGACTGTTGGCCCCATCGGCCCGACCCGGGAGTACAAAGGCATTCCCAGGAACCGACAGGCAGTCCTCAACGCAGTGAGATCGGCGGCGAGGCGGCCACCTGAAAGCGAATGGTACCCGCCGGCCCCCGCGGGGCCCGCGCCCGTCGACCTACCAGGCCCTGTTTGGGCGATCAAGGTGCCGACGGCTGAGACTCGGCGGGGCTGCAAACGGTGGCGTCAGCTTGAGGGCATGGCTGGCGCACCGGGACTCCTGGCCTACTGGAGACGGAGACGTAGCTCGCCCACCCGTCGGTGACGGGCGCCCGGTTCCTGTTCGACGATTCCGACAAGAACAGCACGGCCCTCCACGGACACTTCGACGCGTCCGCCGATACGGAGGGCCTGGCCGAGCGGTCCCCATGAATCTCCTTCGCATTTGTCTGGTCCGCGATGGACGGCTTCAACCGGCTACTGACAGGCGAGCCGTTGACAGATGATCTCCAGCGCCTGGCGCACGAGGGCGGCCTCGACGAAGCCGGCACCGCGTGACGGCTTTGAGCCAGGATTCGCGGTTGTCCGGCTGGTCATGTGCGGGTGGGTTGCTGCTGCACTGCCGGATCGGGTGAACTTCCCCCGATCACCTTGCGCAGCCCCTCGACTGCGCACTGTTGTTGGGGTGAGGGGCCGGGGACCGGCCCTGAACATAGGAGAGCGCCGCATGCCTTTGAAGATCAACACCAGTGTCACTCCGGCAGCCAAGTCCGTATGGGTCCGCTGGCTGCCGAACGCCCTGCCGGCCGCGGGTTACGTCACGTTCGACAACACCGCCGACAAGCCCTACGACATCACCAAGATCAGCAGCCCCGACTATCAGAAGATCACGATCTACCAGACGGTCGTCGACAGCGAGAGCGCGAAGATGGTCAGCCTGGACAAGGTCACCCTGCCCGCGAAGGGGCAGTTCGCCTTCGTGCCGGGCCAGTACCACATCATGTTCGAGAAGCCGACGCACCTGATCACGCCGGGCGACAAAGCCCGCGTCATCTTCTTCCTCGACGACGGCACCGTCCTCAAGGTCAGGATGCCCGTCCGGACCTCTCCCGAGCTGTACTGACCCCGTCCGCACCACCTCTGGAGATCTCCGACATGACCACCTACCACCTCGACCTCGGCGACAATCAGACCGAGGCACTCGACTCCGTCACCCAGCTCACCCTCGCCGGCACCGAACTCGACATCGACGCCTTCGCCGCCACTGACGCCAAGGCCCCGGTCCCGCTGTGGGGCGACGTGGTCCTCGCCCGCGGCGACAGCCGCCACCAGGCCACCACCACATGGGTCGAGGACGTCGAGAACACCGACACCCACCAGGACGTCATCCTCATCGCCGGTGACCCCGCCGACCCCACGTCCCGCCGCATCCGTCTGGTCGACGCCTGGGCCAGCTCCAGCTACCACCTGGACGAGGACGATGACCCCGACGCCTTCATGATCACCTTCGCCGACATCGCCGTCGAGAAGTAGCAGTCACCCAGCCGTAGGCCGTCTGAACCCATGAAGGGAGACGGCCCACGGAGTGAAAGGCGCCACGCCAGCAACAGGCCCTGCCGCGAGTACCTGCGGCGGCGGGGCGTCGGGCACACGATCCCGGAGAAGATTGACAGCCAGGCCGCCCGCCTGTGCAAAGGGGCGCAGCACTCGCTCTCTGGCTTCTCGCATGATCGGCCGGACAAGTCCTAGCTAGGAGGCGTCCGCCCTGGCGGGAGTCGTGGCGCGCTCGATCACCGGAGCGATACGGCTCGGCTTCCACAGCAGGTCGTACGTACTCTGCGACATGGTGAGGACGGCGATGATCGTGGCGAAGGTGAGCGAGCCGTGCTGGAACTGCTGCCAGCCACCCGATGCCGCGACCGTCACGATGCCCGCGACGAGCGCGAGGACGACGGCGACGATCTTCTTGGCCTGGGGCGACCAGGCGGGCCGCTGCACGATGGCGGTCAGCAGCGGCAGGAGGGCGCCGACCTGGGCGCCGGTGGTGAGGGAGTCGACGAGCGACATGGTGTGTGCCCTTTCCGAGGGGGATGGAAGGGCGTGAGAGTGCACGACGGGGCGCGGTTGCGTCTTGTTCTCAGGGGCGGGCGGACTCGCGCTGCTCGACGTCCGCCGCGATCTCCGCAGGCGGCTCCGGGGCCGTGCGGCCCAGCGCAGTTCGTACGAGACCACGCAGGTCATGGATGTACTCGATCGCGCTCGCCTTCCACCGGCGCCACTGGCGCTGCTCCTCCTGTAGGTCCTCGACACGGCGTTCAAGGTCGGAATACTTCGCCTCCAGCGAGGCCATCCGGTCCAGGGTCTGGGTGGCGACGGCCCTCTGCTGCTCCAGCAGGCTGGTGAACCCGTCCGTCACGGTCTTGACCGCGCTGGTGGTCGCGTCGCTGTCGTTCTTCCGTTTGGTCTGCCGATAGGCGAGCCAGGCGCCTCCGAGGACGCCGATCATTCCGAAGAGGGGGGCGAGCAGGGGTGCTGCCGACACGAGCCCTGCCACTGGCACTCCCTGGGCTATCGATCGAGTGTGGGTGCGCGGGAGCCGGGGCCTGGAACGGGCCCGCGGCTCCCCGCAGGACGTACGGTGCACCCTGCGTCGACTTGCGTCTCGTCCTGATGTGTCATGCCGGGGTGATCCCGGCCGTGGAGTTCCAGGCATCGCGGACGGCGGTGAGGATCTGCTCGTCGCTGACGGCGGCCTGGGCGCTGTCTGGGGCGGCGGGATCGTGGCCGGCGGCTGCCGTGGCGGAGACGACCGGGTCGGCGGCGATGGCGGGAGCGAGGCCGGGGCTGGTGAAGTCACTGGGGTTGAGGACGCTGCGGGCGAGGGAGACGCGCAGCGGGTACCCAGCCGTGGCGGGGTCCTCGGCCAGGACATCACGCGCGACACGGGTGAAAGCGGTACGCACCCGGGCGGCGAAGGTGGCGTTACGGACGAGAAGGTTGTGCTCATCGATGAGCGAGCAGACAGGCATCGGGTTCCTCACTTGGTGTAGGTGACCCGCAGCTGCGGCGGGTAGGTCTCGCCGTAGCCGCGGGCGCGGCCGTAGTACGTGGTGCTGGAGTTGTTGGGGTCGAGGGCGATCCCTCGCCAGCTGGTGCTGTCGAACACGGCGGTTATATCCACCCATTTGCCTACGTTCTTTCCCCAGGAGACGGTCATGGCCTCGGAGTCGCAGGAGAACGTCGACGGACGGCTGGCGTGCTTGTGGGCCTTGATGACAGCCTTGCCACCCGCATTGCTGTACCAATGATCGAAATAGAGGTAAATCTCCGCTTTGTTGATGGTGGTGCCGGCGAGATCCGTGGCGAGCGTGGAGGAGAAGCCGATCAGGCTCGACTGCATGCCGTTGGTGGCGCTGTAGTAGCCCTGCATGGCCTTGTTGCCGTAGTAGCTGTTGTACGAGCTGCGGTTGGCGTAAGACCCTGACCAGGTCGCCGGATAGGTCTTGGTGTACTGCTTCAGCGGTGGCGTCGCCGTGCCGCCTCCCGTGTTGTACTGGCCGGTTTCCGGCAGGTAGGGCCCGACGTCCTCGATGTAGAACACCCCGGGGAGAGTGGTGCCGCCGAGCAGCCGCACGGTCTGACCGGCCGGGCCGCCCTGGACGCGGAAGGTGGTGAGGAGGCGATGCAGCCCGACGCCGAAGGCCCAGCCGGAACGGATGGTCTCCAGCCGAACCCGGTGAAACCCGGCACCCGCAACCGGATAGACGGCGGACTGGATCTGGGGCGAGGAGATCGTCGGCGTGCTGGCGCCGCCGTCCCGCAAGGTGAGGACGACTTCACCGCCGGCCACGCTCGGGTCGGCGTAGCAGTCGAGCACGACTCGGTACATGCGCGGGCCTTCGGCCTCGAACGCCAGCTCAACGAAGCCGTAGTCCGTGGTACTGGCTGAAACGGCCATGGCCTGGTAGTCGAGGGCGACCAGTCCTCGGGCACCGAGAGTCAGGTGGTCCTCGATCGGGTCGCCGCCGATCGTGAGCTTCCCGGCCACCGCGAGATCGCCGAATCCGGCGTTCCCGGTCTCGTCGATCGTGGCCACGGCGACACCGCCGTTCGACAGGGACAGGTAGTTGGGGCGACCAGTCATGAGGGCGATGGCCTCGTCGCCGGCGTCGTCGAAGAGCTGAAGACCCTGCGGGGAAATTTCCGCGCGCGCTCCAGCCGCTCCGCTGGAGACCACGACGCGGGCGGCAGTGTTGTCGAAGGCGACAGCGCCCGCAGTTCCCGCGACGCACGCGATGCGTATGCGGACCCGTGTCGTGTTCGTGGGCGCGGGCTCTGCGGGTACTCCGGTGATGCGCTGCCACGTGCCGCGTATGGCTGCACCGTCACCCGTGGTCACGACGCTTGTGCCGATGGACGAGCCGTCGGCACCGAGCCACTCGGCGTAGATGCTGATCCTGGACCCGACCCAGTCGGCAGAGGCGAGGTAGTCGGTGCCGAGCCACATCTTCTGGCCGGGAACGGCGGGCAGGTCGGCGAGCGTGAGCGCCCGGGTTGCGGCAACCGCGTTGGTGGCGTCGACCTGGACGGCACGGGGGGTGTTGTTACCGGTGGTGATCGACCAGTTGGTAGCGGCGGCAACCCGCTGGTCGGTGATTGCTCCCTCGAATGAGCCGTCGGCAATGACGTTGCCGTCGGTGCCGAGCGCGAGCCGGTCGGCGGTGAGCGACCCGACCTTGATGTGGGTGGCGTCGATCGTCCCGGCGAGGATTTTCGTGGCGGTCACGGAGTTCGCGGCGAGCTTGTCGGCGGTTACCGCGAGCGCGGCGAGCTTGTCGGTGGTGATCGCGAGCGCGGCGATCTTCTCGGCTGTCACTGCGAGCGCGTTCAGTGCGCTCGTGGTGACAGCGCCAGCGAGGATCTTCGGCGCGGTGATCGCGCCGTCCGCGATCTGCACCCCGGGGACGAGCGGCCGGACGACCGCGTTGTCGAAGAGGATCGCCCCGACGGTGCACTGATTGCCCTCGACATACAGCTGCGCCTGCACAGCGCCGACAGCAGCGGACACCGTTCCTGTCACGCGTTCCCAGGACGCCCGCCCGGAGGGGACCTGAGTGAGGGCGCTGGTGGACAGGTGGGTGCCTGCACCGTCGTACCAGCGGGCGAAGAACCTCACGTCGCGACCGACCCAGTCGCTGGAAACGTTGTAATCGACGCCGAGGTAGAGCTGGTCGCCAGCGAGTACCGGGACGGTGGTCAGGCGCAGGTTGCGAGAAACCGCGGTGGCCGAGGCGCAGTCGAGCTTGAGGGCGTACGAGGAGCCGTTGCCGCCGGTGACCTGGGACCAGTAGGTCTGCGAGGCGACGAGCAGCCCCGTGTAGGCGCCCTCGAAAGAGGGATCGGAAAGCTGGTTGAGGCCGCCTGCGACGGTCAGCTTGTCCGTGGTCACCGATCCGGCCGCGAGCTCGGCGGTGGTCACGGAGCCCGCCTGGATCTCCCGGGCCCCGATCGCGTCCGCAGCGATCTTCCCTGCCGTGACCGCGTCGGTGGCGAGCGCAGTTGTCGTCACCGCACCCTGGGCGATCTTGTCCAGGGTGACGGCGGCCTTGGCGAGCTTGTCCTCCAGAACGGCGCCGGCCGCCAGAGCAGCGGTCCCGACTGCGCCCAGCGCGATCTTCGTCTCGGTGACCGCGTCCCGCGCCAGCTTCGTCTCGGTGACGATGCCGTCGATCAGGTCCTGCTCGACGGCCTGTCGCGGGGTTCCCTGCACGGCCGCTGATGCCGGGCCTGTGGTCGTCGCCGTATTCGTTGCCACCAGCCGCACCCACACAGCGGTGTAGCCGTCGACTGCGATGGTGACGGTGCCGCCGAGCGGCGCCGTGATCGTCGCGACGTGGGTGCCCAGTTCCGGGAGGAAGTCAGGCGACGGCCCGATGTGGACCTGGACGAGCGAGAAGTCCGTCGGGGTGGTGTAGGAGTCGTCCCACTGGCCGTCCCAGCCGACGATGAGTCCGGCGAGGACCGGCTCCACCGCCGGGGGCGTCGGGGTCGGCGGCGGAGGGGTGTTCACTGCGACCAGGGCGACGCCGCCGTCCGGCTGCACACCAACGGAGCCCTTGAGGTCGCCGTTCTCGTCGTAGATGTCCATCGAGCCGCCCTCGATGGAGGAGTACGCCGCCTGCGATGTCCGCTCCAGCGCCCGGAGCCGCTCGTCGTACGAGGCAAGGAGACGCGCCAGGTCTCCGCCGGGCCCGGGATCGAGGATCTTGACCATGCGGCGGACCCTGCACACGCGGCCCTGTTAGCGTCGCGCCGACCTTGAGCGACAGCTCTCATGGCTTCAGCGGCCTGCGCAGCGGTTTAGATTGGCACCGTCTGCCGTGGCTTTGGGCGGGCTTTTGCCACCGTGCTCAGGGGAGAGGTAACACCATGGGAATCTTCGACAAGTTGGTCGGCGCCAATGGCGGCAGCCCCGAACGCCCCTGCCCTGACTGCGGGAAGCTGTTGCAGGCCGACCCGGAGTGGGGGGAGGGGCGTTACGAGTGCCGCAACGACGATTGCTATGGGTGGGGTGTCTACTTCGATGAAGGCGGCGTGCTGGTTGACCCTCGGAGCCGTGGCAAGAGCAGCGGTAGCTGTGGGGCCTGCCAGTCGTCGCTCTCCGGCGGGGACAGCTACCTGCCTTATGAGAGCGGCGGCAATTCGTACGCGTACATCAAGTGCCCCTCCTGCGGATACGAGAACATCCGCGACGGGTTTGGTGAGGACGACTAACTGTCGAGCCCGCTGGGAAGTTGCTACTCCGGCTTTGATGCTGGGTGGGTGCCGGACTCCACGCGGCTAGGGAGCCATGGTCAGTAGTGGAAGGAGTCGGAGCGGCGCAAGGTCATGGTGACGGTGCCGTCGGCGCTGATCTCGTCGGCGATGATCCGGTGCCAGACGTCGAGATCCCCGACCCAGGGGACGTGGACCTGCACGCGGATGTCGTCGCCGAGCTGCCAGGAGCCGAACTTTGCGTTGGGGTGGTCCACGATCTGGATGGACGGTATCTGAAGAGCCTTCGTCCGCCCGGCCAGTTCCAGTTCACCCCGCCTACGCAGCGCGGCTGAGGAGGCGAGTGTCTTGTCGGTGACGGTGGCGACTCGGCGGAGCCGTCCGTCGAACCGCGTGATCTGCGCGCGGGCCATCTTGCGGCCCTCGCCGCGGCCCAGGACCACAACTTCGTTGGCGTAGTCCTCTCCCATGCCTTCCGGCCGGGCGATGGCGACTATGTTCTCGTCGCCGGCGAATCGCAGGTCGAGCCGCTTTCCGCCGAGGCGGGGCCGGCCGAGGCGCAGTCGGTGCGAGATCTGGTTGCCGTCCGAGGTGGCCCAGGCATGGTCCTCGCGCCAGTCGAAGGGAATGGTGCGGGCGAGGGTGTCGAGCGTGGAGCCGCAGTCAGGGGTGTCCCACCAGGCCAGCTCCCACGGTGAACTTCCGTCTGCGGCACCAAGTTTCTCGCCGTGGTCGTGCTGGTCGATCGTGAGTCCGATGTTCCCGTACGGGCGGCTTTGGACGTGAGCCCAGATGTTCCGGAAGGCGTCGAATGCATCAATTCGCGGCCCGCCGTAGGGCTTTGGTGGCGGAGGGACGCGTTGGATTCCCTTTTTGCCATCGACCCAACCGTCATGATTTTTATCTTTCCCGGCAAAAGGGTCTTTTGGGGTGATGAGCTGCCCGGAGATCATGTAGCTCTCGTACGGGATGCCGTGCGGGTAGCAGGACAGTCCTTCGGCCTGGATGGTGGCCTTCGAGCCTTCGTAGTTCGTCTTGGTGACGATGCCGCCCCAGCGGATGTGTCCGTCGACTTCGAGATAGAGCTTCGTCGCCCATTCCTGGAGGATCGGCTGCCCGTCCGCGCCTCGCATGCGGGCGTATTCCGGCTCGATGGTTCCGGTGAGTGAGCCTGGACCAGACAGTTCCCGCTTCGGGTTCGAGGACAGGCTGAGGGGCACGTCCCAGTCGAGGATCGCCTCCGGCAGTGCGCGCTGCGCGATGTATCGCCAGGCCATCAGGTTTCGTCCTCGGTCGGGTCCTCCGCCCAGTCGACGTCGAGTACACAGGTCGTGGCGACGTCGGCCTGCAAGACGCCAGCGTTGTCGTCGTCGAGCGAGATCATCCCGGACAGGGTCTGGACCGTCCCCCGCATGGACGAGGGGATGGAGATGGTGTCCGCCGAGATCAGGTGGATGCGCTGGGAGCCGTCTCCGGCGCCGGTATCGAGCGTGACCGACTCGCCCTGGAGCGTGCCGAGCTTCCACGCCGACGAGCCCCACACGCCGCCGCGCATCACCTGCACCCCGGCGACCGTGAGCATGATCCGGGCTTTCGTCGCCCAGGGCGGCACCTCGACCGTCCAGCGGGCGGCCGGCGGCCACGCGACCCACTGCCCCTTGCTGTTGCCTGCCCAGTTCTGGTCTCCGCTCGGCGAGGACGTGTAGAGACGTCGCCGAGCACGGGGAGCCACCATCTCGCGCAGGTCCTTGATCATCGCCTGGGTAATGGAGGATGCGTTCGCGGGGATGTCGATGCGAGCGAGGGTGATCGACGAGTCGTTGGGCCGGACCTGCCGGACGCTTGTGGTCGTCGCCGGCACGTTCGAGACGATCCGGGTGTAGATGTACGGGCCGACCTTCGGGTCTCCGGGCAGCGCCCACGTCTCCCCGGCCGAATACGGGTTCTCGACCCGGGCCACCACCAGATCGGAGCGCTTGGCTGCACCGGTCGCGGCCACCGGCACCTGGTCCGCGCTCGGGAGACGGGCCGCGTACGCCTGATACCGGCCGCCCGGCGCCCTGTTCAGGATCGCGCATGCCCCCGGGTACACGTTCACCGCAGCCGCGGGCGACGAGAGTGCCCGGACCTGAAGGTCACCTGAACCGACGATGCCCTCCCCGCCGGCGAAAGCGGCGTAGGCCAGCAGCCTCGCCACCTCGCTGGAGTGCTCGGCGCCGCCCTCGGTGAACCACGGCACGGAATCCCACGCCACCGTCTACCTCCCTAATCATGTTGCGTACGTTCAGGGGCAGACGGTGTTCGCGGCGGCCCCCTTGTGTCGCGGGCTCGCTGCGCCGCCTACATGTACGAGAAGGCGTCGCGCCACGCGACAGTCATGTGCGCGGTCCCGGTGGCGTCGGAGCCGCGCAGCACGATGTCCAGACGCCCTGGGGGCAGCCGCATCTGCGGCATGAGCGGCGAACCCCGGGTGATCGCCCCGGCGACCGAGGCGCCCCCGTTGCGCAGAGCCGTGCGCGCCCACGGGCGAGGATCGATGACGACGTACTCGCCGACCCCGAGGGCCAGGTCCAGCCCGAGCTTCCATCGGCCGATGACCTCGACCACGGGCTGGCTGATCGGCCCCCGGATCGTGATCACCGGCCAGGTCGGACGGTTGCCGCCCAACACGATCTCGCCCGGGGTACGACTCGACGCTGTCCCCGTCATCGTGAGCGGTGTCGTGAGCGGGCCGGCCAAGCCGCGGTGCGGCGCGGGGTTGAGGTCAACTCGGGCGACCTGCTCGACGTCGTCGTACGCGATCCCGTCCACGGACACGAAGCTCGCGACGACCGGGGTGTAGCCCTGCCGGGTCAGTCGGGAGGCCGCCGGGGCGAACTTCCGGGGCCTGCCGAAGAACCTGCGCGCCCGCCCGCCCTGCGTCGTCGAGAGCACGGCCGGAGTCGCGAAGCGGGAGCGTACGGCCTCGGCGTCCCATGCCTGTGCGAGCAGGGAGACACGATCGAGCACGGCGCCGTGGCGGCCCAGGCGGCTGCTGGCCCGGTCTACGGCGTCGACACCGATCTCGAACGTCAGGGTGGCGCCGGGCCGGTAGTCGAGACCGAAGCGGATGCCGTCCTGTCGCGGCATCGGCACGTCCCCGGCGTCGATGTCGCCGTAGGTGATGTCGACCTCGTCCAGCAGGTAGTACCCCGAACGGAACGAGCCGAACGTGAGCGTCGCGCCCGGCATGATCCCGTTCCCTCCGTACGACAGGATCCACTCGCCCTCAGCCGGAGGCATACGCACCTCCTCGCCTGATCCGGCGCAGCTCGAAGAGCGCGTCGTTCAGCACCTCTCCCGGAGTGGTGGTCCCGTTCGTCATGGTCAGGTTCAGGTCTCCTCCGACGAGCGCAGGTGCCGGGCCGGCAGAGGGCGTGGCCCGAGCGGCGGGAGCTGGCCGGGTGGACTGGTGGAGCCGCACCGCGCCGTCCGCGAACTGCTGGGCGTCCCGACCGGGGTAGACCACCGTGCCGCCGAAGTACCCGGCCACCGTGCCCAAGATCTCTTCCGAGCGCTTTCGCTTCGACGGCGCCAGGGGGATGTACGCCTCGCCGGGGTAGGTCTCCGGCTCCGCCCACAACCGCATCTCGCCCGCGCGGGCGATCTGGGCGACGTGCCGCTCGCTGCCGCCCGCGAACGCCTTGATGCGGTTACCGACCAGGCGGATGCCGCCGTTGGCGTACTTCACGATCCCGCCGTCCGCGTGCTCGGAGACGTACGGCTGGCCCAACGTCGAATACTTCACGGTGACGTTCACGGTCTTGCCGGTCAGGCTGTTGATCTTCCGCTGGATGGCCTCGACGTTCGAGACCGCCGACCCCGTCGGAGCGCTGATCTCGACCTTTTTGCCCCTGAGTTCCTTGACCTTGAACCCCAGGTCCTTGACCATCTGCTGCGCAGTGGCGGTCGGTGCCTCCATCACCAGCTTCTTGCCCGGCGGCAGTTCCGCGACCTTGTTCCGGATCGCGGTGAGGTCGCCGGTCGCCTTCGTGATGATGGCGCTGACCGTGACGTTCTTCCTGTTCGGCGCGTTCGCGATGTCCGTGGCCAGCGCCCCGATATCGGCACGGGCGCCCTTCGTCGGAGCGGTGATCCGTACGCTCTTCCCGCCAGGCATGTTCTGCACGGAGAACCCGAGAAGTTCGAGCTGCTTACGGGCCTCCGCAGTCGGCGCACTGACCGTGATCGACTTGCCGGCGCCCAGGCTTTCGAGCTTCGAGCGCAGCCCGAGGATCTGCGCGGTGGACTCAGGGATGCCCTTGGTGGTCATCAGCGTGGTGATGGTCTCGGGCACCAGACCCATCTGGTCCGCGAGGGCCTTCGCCTGAGCCTCGGGGATGTTCATGTCCATGGCGAGCTGGATGGCCTTGGAGCGGGCCCGCTCCA
>NZ_MWIG01000158.1:0-10496 GCF_002156145.1 Streptomyces sp. NRRL B-24572
CGGCGGCGGCCGGGTCGGCCTCGGCGCGGCCCGTCTCGGACCACTGCTGGAGTGCGCCGAGGGCCTTCGGGTCGTAGGCGGTGCGGATGACGGCGGCGATCTCCCGCGAGCTGAGCCATCCGGTGACCTGGAGGCCGGCGGTGCGGGCGGCCTGGGCGATGGAGGCGGTGGTCTGCTCCATGACGGTGAACGCTCCGGGCAAGCCTCCGCCTGCCTGAGCGATGAGCCGCTTGGCGGCCTTGAGGTCGAGGGAGATGGCGAGGTAGGTCTCGTGCGGGGCTGCGGCGGGGCCGGCCGAGGCGACCAGCTCGGAGTAGATCTGGCCTGCGACCGGGGCCTGGGGCTGTCCGTTCTGGGTCCAGTGGCGGGTGAGGGTGTCGCCGCTGTCGGGGACGGTGCGTTCCAGGACCTGCACGGTGGCGATGTGCCCGCTGCGGGCGATGCTCGCCAGTGCGCGTCCCCAGCTGGTCACGTTGTGGTTCTGGGTGGCGGGGTCGAGGAGGGCGAAGGCGCGGGAGGTGACGCGGGCGATGGCGGTCAGCGTCTGCTGGTGGGGGTCGTGCACGGCCGCGGCGCCGTTGGCGGAGTCGCCGGGGGTGACCACCTTGAGGGAGGCGGCGCTGCCGGGCAGGTGCAGGACGCCGTCCTGCCGGGGGCGGGTGACGGGTCGGGCGAGCCAGAGAGTCTGGCCGGTGCGGCGGCGGTGCGCGTGGCGAGCGACGATCGGCATCCAGTCGATGAGGGAGCGGCCGTGCCGGCGGATCGCGACGAGCGCACCGGAGGCCGCCCACAGGGGAGCCAGGGTGACGGCGCCGAGCAGCCCGGTGGAGACCACCGTCATCAGCAGCAGGGCTAGGGTGGCGGAAACGAGGACCAGTTGGGGCAGGGAGAGGCCGAGGAGGATGCCGCGGCGGGACCGGTGCGGGAACTTCACCGTGACCGGGGCGACGGAGAGATCAGTCAAGGGACGGGTCCTGGGGACGCGGGTGGAACCAGGGGGCGGGAGGTGGCGTGCACGTCCCGCCCCCGGTAGTCGGGCAGGGGATCAGAGGCCGGCCGGAGGCGGCGGCGGTGAGGCCGGTCCGCCGGACGTGGCGTTCTGTGAGCCGAAGGACGGGGATGCGCCCTGCGGCGGTGGGGTCGTGGCCGGCGGAGTGGACTGCCATCCGCCGCCCTGGCCGGACGCGGGGTTCGTTCCGGAACCGCCCTGCCCCGGGCTGCCGCCCACCTGGCCGCTGGTGTCGGCGGACACGCTCGTCGGCGCGGGCTGGACGGCCTTCTCCAGACCGGACTTGATGGCATCACCACCGGGCGAGACGCCCGTTCCGCCGCTCGACGAGCCTTCCTTGCCTTCTCCACCTGCACCGGTCGGGTGGGAGGCGATGTCGCCGGGGAAGCCACCGCCACCAGCCGCGGACGGACCCTGCGGGGCGGCGCTCACTCCGGCTGCCGCACCACCGGTTCCGGCGGTGGCCGCCGCTGCGGCGGCCTTCCGGGCGGCCTTCTCGGCATGGGCCTTGGCGATCTGGGCTCCGGCGCCGCCGGCCCGGTGGATGGACTCGCCGTCGGTGCCCTCGGCCGCCCAGTGCACGAACTTGAAAACGGCGTACGGGCACAGCAGCACGAGAACCATGATGACGATGCCGGCCATGACGTCGGCGAGGGCGGCCACACCGTCCTTGGCCTCCGTCCGACCCATGGCGGCGATGCCGAGCACGAAGATCACGGTCATCAGCAGCTTGCTGACCACGAGGGTGGCGGTGGCCTCGATCCAGCCCCGGCGCCAGCGCCGAGCGACCTCCCAGCCGCCTCCGGCGGACGCGAAGATCGCCAGGGTGACCATGACCAGGATGCCCACCTTGCGGACCATCATGACGCACCAGTAGAGGATCGCGCCGATCGCGGCACCGAGCCCGGCGACGACCGGTACGAGCCAGCCCAGTCCGGCGAGGGCGCCGATCTGGTTGACCTTCACGATGCGGCGCACGGCTGAGGCGATGTCCAGCTGCGCGGTCTTGAACAGGCCGTCGGAGATCGCGTCGACGACTTCGACGGCGACCGTGGTGAAGGCGATGGCGCAGAAGGCGAACAGGACGCCGCCCATGGTGCCGGTGAATGCCTGGGTGAGGGCTTGTCCGTCGCGGCGGACGGCGGCCCGGACCAGCTGTGCGCAGAACGTCGCGACCAGTAGGACCAGGCCCAGCGGCAGCAGCGTCTCGTAGTTGTCGCGGAACCATCCGGCGTTCAGGTCCACCTTGGTGGTGGTGTCGACGGCCTCGGCGGCCAGGTCGGCGGCAGCGGCGGCCAGCTCGCCTGCCGACTTCGCCATCCAGTCGCCGATCGCTTTGCCGGGGTTGGAGGCGAAGTCCACCGCGTCGCCGACGGCGCACAGTTTGTCTGCCAGGGGGAAGTCACAGAAACCCACGAGGAGTTACTCCTCCTTTCTTGTGTCAGGCGCGGGTCACTGCGTGACGCTCGGAGCGATGGCGGCAAGAGAGCAGTCGTGGCTGGGGCGGCACTGCACGGCGAGGGTCACGGCGCGCTCCTCGGCTCCGGCGCCGCCCTTCTTCCAGGCGATCTGCTGCTTGCCGTTGACGGTGACGACGTAGATGTACGCCTTCGTGATCGCGGAGGGGTCCTCGGTCAGGGCCTGCTTGAACGCGCCGGGGTAGTGGCCTTCGAGGGCCGTTCCGGTGGCGTGCTGGTCCTGGTCGGCCATCCGCGACCACAGCACCGGATCGGGCACCTGCCCGACGACGGAGGCCCAGTCGGCGTACTTGGTCTCGCTGGTCATCCACGCCCGCATCCCGGCGAGTTGCTGGTCGCGGCTGGTGGTCCGGGTGTCGTAGGACCACAGCATCTGGGCCGCGGCCCTGGCGTAGGCGACCGGCTCGGCGATCCGCGGAGGATGGGGAACGGATCCGGATCCGGCCGCGGGCTTCGGGGCG
Organism: Streptomyces sp. NRRL B-24572; assembly: GCF_002156145.1. Classification (NCBI taxonomy): domain Bacteria; kingdom Bacillati; phylum Actinomycetota; class Actinomycetes; order Kitasatosporales; family Streptomycetaceae; genus Streptomyces; species Streptomyces sp. NRRL B-24572. Next base: position 2,949 of record NZ_MWIG01000158.1, read on the forward strand.
GCCTTCGAGGAGGACGTGCTCGACGCCGGGGCCGGAGCGGCGGAGTCCAGCACCTGGTGGCCGTTGTTGCCGCCGGACAGCCAGGCGACGGCCGTGGCGACAGCCAGCAGGGCGGCGACGACGGCGGCGACGATCGCGATGCGCCGGTTGGCGGACCAGCCGGCGCCGTACGAGGAGAGCGAAAGGGAGGGGAATCGTTTCTGCATCACTGGACCTGCGACCCGAGGGCCGAGAAGAAGCTCACGATGCCGTTGGCGGCGCCGAGGCCGAGGGCGGCGCCGGCCGCAACGACGGCGCCCTTCTTGCCGTTGGCCTCGGCCTGGTGGCCACCGGTGTGGTGGCCCCAGGCCCACACGCCGAGCGAGACGGCGAGAGCGCCGACGACGGCGATGATCCCGAACATGTTGATCGAGTTGACGACGTTCTTCAGCACGGCAAGTCCGGGCAGGCCGCCGCCCTTGGGCGAGATCCCAGGGTCGAAGGCGAGCTGGATGACGTGGTCTGCGAGAGGGAGAGGCATGGCTGTAGCGGGGCTCCTTGCGTGCGCAGGCCGAGCGGGCCCGGGCGGAGGTGAAGAAGAAGGGGAGGAGGAGCGCGCGAGCGGCGCGAGAAGGGGCCGGCGTCAAAGGACGCGGCGGGCGGCGAGGACGTCCCAGTCCTTGAGCGGCGTGATCCGGACGGGCCTGCCGGTGCGCGGGGCCTCGATCACAAGCCCCTCGCCCATGTACATGCCGACATGTTCCGGACGGGCCGCGGTACCGCGACTGAAGATCAGGTCGCCGGGCTTGAGCGCCTTGACAGAAACGGCCTTGCCCTCGTTGACCTGCGTGTACGTGGTGCGAGTGAGCTGGATGCCAGCCTTGGCGTACGCCTGCTGCATCAGCGAGCTGCAGTCGCAGCGGCCCATCGGGTCAGGGCCGTGCGGGGCCGTGCACGAGCCGCCCCACTGGTACATCGTGCCGAGCTGGTGCATCGCCCAGTCGATCGCCGTTCGGGCGCGCGGGTCGGCGTCCTTCGGGATCGAGTAGCCCGTCGGGACGGCACCCTCGGGGATCGGCCCGTACTGGGACCCGTCCTGCGTGCTACAGCCCGAAGGGGCGGCGGCGCCGGTGTCCTTCCCGGAGCTGTCGGAGTTACCGGGGAAGGTGGCGGCGATGGCCTTTTGCAGGGCGGTCGCCAACGGCTCCCACTGCGCGTACGCGTCCGGGAAGCCGGACTTCTGGACGGCTTGGGCGGCCTGGGTGACGGTCATCTGCTGCCAGCCGTCCACGGCGAGAAGAGCCTTGTAGAAGCGCTCACTCGCGTAGACCGGGTCACGGATCTGCTGGGCGGTGCCCCAGCCCTGGGAGGGCCGCTGCTGGAACAGGCCGAGGCTGTCCCTGTCGCCGTAGTTGAGGTTGCGCAGCCGGCTCTCCTGCATCGCCGTGGCGAGCGCGATGATCTGCCCCTTCTTCGGGACGTCGAGGCTGATGCCGGTGGCCACGATCGTCTGGGCGTGGGGGATCTGCTCGGTCGGCAGGTCCAGGCCCTCGACGCGGACCTCCTCGCCGGACGCCCCGTCGAGAATCTTGGTGACCTGGTCGGCGACCTTGCCGGCGTCGATGTCCGTCAGGCAGTTGCTGACGGAGCCGGTGGTCTGCACGGCTTCGGCGGAGGCGGCCAGCGTCATGCCGGTGCCGGCGATCAGGAGCGGGGAGAGGAAGACGGCGCCGATACCGGCGGCGAGCGCCTTCAACCGGTTCGGATGGCTCGCAGGTCAGCGGTTTCGGGCAGGGGTGGGTAGCGAGACGTCATGGACGTGTCCTTCGGGGTGCGGTGTCCGGCGTGCCGCGTGCGCGAGGCGTGTCGGAAGGGCGCGGCGGCCGGGGTGGGCGATCGGTACGGGCCGGCGCGGGCGAGTTGCCGCTCGCTCCATGCGGCCGGGCCGTGAGCTAGGTGTGCCGGGGCAGGGGGAACCTCCGTGAGGAAGGGCAGGGGAGGAGCCAGCGGCGGTGTGCGCCGGGCGGTTCAAAAACAGTAGGCGCGAATTGGCGGCTGACCAAAAAGCGGCACGGGGGTGCCGGAATCCGGCACCTCGGCCATGCACTTCTTGGTCGTCGGCGTTTTCGCCTCTACAGTTTTTGGACTCCCCTCGCCCTCCTCGGTCTGCGGCCCTGGGCTTCTGTATGCCCACCTTCGGCCCGCGAGGACTCCTTTCGCGCGACGGGCAGTTCCCTCTGTGCTTCCACACCCGAATTGGGGTTCCTCTTTGCCTTTTTCCCTGCACCACGGTGATGCCCTCAGCGTTCTTGCCGGTCTGCCGGACGACTGCGTCGACTCCGTCATCACCGACCCGCCGTACAACAGCGGCGGGAGGACCGCGAAGGAGCGCACCACCCGCTCCGCCAAGGCGAAGTACACCTCCGCCGATGCCCAGCACGCCCTGCCGGACTTCACCGGCGAGAACATGGACCAGCGGTCGTACGGATTCTGGCTGACGCAGATCATGACCGAATCGCACCGCCTGACGAAGGAGGGCGGCACCGCTCTGCTGTTCACCGACTGGCGCCAACTCCCGGTCACCACGGACGCGATCCAGGCGGCCGGCTGGCTGTGGCGCGGGGTGCTCGCCTGGCACAAGCCGCAGGCCCGGCCGCAGAAGGGCCGGTTTACGCAGAACTGTGAGTTCATCGTCTGGGCGTCGAAGGGGGCGATCGACGGCTCTCGGAACCCTGTCTACCTGCCGGGCCTGTACAGCGCCTCGCAGCCTTCGGGAGCGAAGCGTCAGCACATCACCCAGAAGCCCGTCTCCGTGATGCGCGAGCTGGTCAAGATCGCCCCGTCGGGCGGCACGGTGCTCGACTTCTGTGCCGGCTCCGGCTCCACCGGCGTCGCCGCCCTGCTGGAAGGCCGCGACTTCATCGGGGTTGAGAAGACCGCGCACTATGCGTCGATCGCGGCCGACCGGCTCACCGCGACGGTCCGCGAGGCCCTGACACAGGACGACGTGGTCCTCGCCGTCTAGGGCATCAACTGCGCTGCCTTCAGCGGCACTCGGCACCATTTCCAGTTTCTCTTGCGGCTTCACGCCGGAGCGTGCTCGGCATCCGCCGACCGGTCTGTGCGCCGCCATTCGTGTCTCGTAGGAGGCCGTACTTTTCATGCCCGAATCCACAGAACCCGCGGACGGCGGGACGCTGGAGCCGGTTCGCATTCCGGACCCGCAGCTGGAGGGAATCGAGGCGAGCGTCCGACGGCTCATGGAGCAGTCGGCACAGCAGGCCCGGCAGCTCGACCATCTCGCCTCCGCTCCGGCCCCGGACCGCTCGCCGTTCGCCGCGTTTGGCATGCCCGGGTTCGGCGGGCGGCCCCCCGCCGCCCCGCCGGAGCCCCGCCCGATCCTGGAACTCGCGGGGGAGGAGCGCGAGGACGAGCTGGACGCCCTGTCGGACTGGGTGGACGACTTCTTCCTCCCGGTCTACGGGTCGGAGGTCACCACCGCGGCCCCCTGGTGCCTGCAGTGGCAGGAGCACGACGACGTCGTGGCCTGGTTGCACGCCCTGTGGCTCGCCTACCAGCAGCACAAGGAACCCGACGCCGGCCTCGCCGGGATGTTCGTATGGCACAGGGACTTCCTCACCCACGCCATCGCGGCGATCCGCGCACCAGGCGGCCCGCTGTCGGCCTGCATGACCTCTCCCGACCGGCCCGCGCACCGCCTGCTGCCCGGACCGCCGCCGTCCGCCCGTACGGAAACGGCGAGCGCAGTGCAGCCCGCCGGTACCGCGGAGCCGGACGAGTCGACGTCATGAACGCGGGACAGCCGGCCTTCGGCCTGAGCTTCGACCCTCGCGCTCTGACCGACCTCCTCCAGGCACCCGGCGACATCCGCGACCTCACCCTCGCCTACCTGCAGGAAGTCGTGAACGCCCAGCGCTTCGGGCTGCGCCTCACCGGAGACCTGGAGGGCTACCGCAAGCTGTTCGTGGACGCCCGCAAGGACTGGCGCGTCGTCTACGGGCTCCGCCCCGCGCCCGCAGAGTCCACACACCAGCGGGAGATCCACGTCGTCGCGGTCCGGCCACGCGCGGACAACGACGTCTACGACGAGGTCGGTCGCCGCCTGGGGATGACCCGCCGGCCACTGAGCGCCCGCACCCACGCGGCACGCTCCCGCTCCCCGCAGCTGACCACTCGCGCTCCCGTCCCCCGTCCCGGTCCGCCGACCTCCGGCATGCCGGGCCTGCCCCGCCCTGCGCAGAACCCCGTGCACCATCACACCCGATGAACCCGTGGAGCGTCGCCTATGCCACCTGAACCCGCGCCGGCTGCAGCCCGGCGTGCGGTCTCCCCGCTCGACCATCGCATCGAAGCCGCCACCGGCCATGACGTCGACACGCTCTGGGCCTACCGCGACCGCGGCGTCCTCGACGAACCGCACGCCCGTCTGGTCGACCAGCACCGCGAGCTGGCCACGGCCCAGACCAGCGTCACCTTCTACCTCACGCTCCTCAACCGCCTGACCAGCGGCGAGTTCCCCGTCGACACCGCCTGGTTCGAGCGCGTCGACCGCACCGTGGACCAGATGGAGCAGGCCGCCGACGCACGTGACGCCGCCGCCCGCAAGGTGCTCGCGGCCCTGGAACCCATCGAGACCGCCACAGCAGCACCGGTCCGCGGGGAAGGAGCGCTCACGACCGACGACCAGGCGGCACTGCTCGCTATCGCCGGCGGAGCCAAGCTCTACGAGCACCTGCTGACCGGCCGGCTGTCCGTGACCGTCGCCTCCGGCACCCGCATCCCCTACACCGAGGTGCGCAAGCTGGAGGACGCCAGCCTGATCGTCCGGGATAGGAGCCATCCCTTGCACGCCGGCCAGCGGGTCGCTCTGACCGACGCCGGCCGCGCCGCGCTGTTCGCCGCCCGCCGGCCGCCCACCACCACGCAGGTGCCGAAGCCACCGGCCCGGCCTGGGGCCTGGCCGTCCACCCCGGCTCGGCTGCGCTGATCCCACCGAAAGGCTCTTGTTGTCCTCCACCGAACCGGCGCCCGCCCGGAATTCCATCCCCGTCGTTGATTTCGACCTGGACGACTTCGACGCCGACGAAGAGGTCCTCCTCGACTTCGATCGCCAGGTCGGCATCGGCCGGGACATGCTCACCCCGCTCGCCGAGCACCACTCCACCGACGGCGTGCACAGCTACTACGTGTTGTTCGACGGCTCCGTCACCTGGGGAATCCCCGGTACTTCGCAGTTGATGGCCCTGCACCTGCAACGGGACCGGGACAAAAGGACGTTCACCTTCGAGGGCGAACGGCTGCCGCTGCCGGCGATGGCGCAGTCCTGGCTCATCCACCGCGGCTGCCCGCCCGACGCCATCGGCCTCAACCCCGAGCTGGGGCCACCGGCGGCGGACGAGGCGACGCGCGCCCTGGAGCGCCGCCTTGCAGGCGACGGCGACCACTACGCCATGGGCTACTCCTACACCCGCGACGACCCGGACGACATGTTCACCGTCGTCGCGTTGCGCGCCCTGGACGAGCGGGCCCCCAGCCCGTTCCGCGTCCTGGTCGAAGACGTCGACACCGACGCATGGACCCATACCCTGCGCGAGGGTGGCTTCGACACCAAGTCCGAGGCCCTGCGCTGGTGTTTCAACCGGCTCGACGGCGAAGCCGACCCTCTCCCGCCGGTCCGCCCGGCAGCTACAACCACACGCCCGGCCGACTTGCCGAAGGGCCCTGCCGCCCGCCCGTCCGGCCGTTCTCACTGAGCGCCACGGCTTTCGAGAGCGGCGAAACATAGCCGACGATCGCCGGTTAGCCAAACCGGCGATTCTCCGGACTCTTATACAGCCGCCGGGACAACTCCCCGCGGCGCCATTCCACGCGATCTCTCTACCTTCACGGAGGTTTCTTCCGCATGCGCTCCAACCGAATTGCACTCTCCGCGGCGATGCTCGGCGCGCTCGCCCTGCCGGTGCTGTCCACCGCCACCGCCAGTGCGGCACCCGCCGCCGTGCCCGCGGCCCTCGCGAGCAGCTGCTATGACCTGCCGCCGCTGCCGTACGAGGTGCACACCGCGGCCGTCACCATCCGGTCCAAGGCCACCACCAAGTCCACCGCCCTCGGCGTGCTCTACCGCAGCCACAAGTTCACCGTGCACAAGAAGAGCGGCAACTGGCTCTACATCACGGACAGGACCACGGGCGTCAAGGGCTGGGTCTCCGGCACGTACGTCTATCGCGACGTCCGCATGTGCCTCGACTGAGAGCCGCACCCGCGCCCTTTCTGTCCCACCGGCTGTTCCTCCGGGACGCCCGCGAACTCCCCGCCTTCCCCTCCGGTATCGCCTTCCGGAAAGGAAACCTTCCCTTTGTCTGACGACATACCCGACGTCGGTGATGACGTCGTGGGCGTGCTCACCGCACGGATCGAAGCCCATCTCGGAACGAGCATGGACCACTTGAAGGCCGTGGTCACCGACGATCTGGCCGCGAACCCCGACGTCACCGACATCGTCAAGTGGCACGGTCTGCTTCTCGATGCCCAGGTTGTGCTCGACCGTGCGGAGGACGATCTCCTCGCCGCGCTGGAGACCCAGCCCAGTGAGGTCGACGACCCGACGAAGGACCTCGCCCACCGCGTGAACGAGGCTGTCACCGCCCGTGACGGCCGGGCCCTGGTCGTGCGGTGGCTCCTCGCCCCGGACGCTCCAGGGAAGAAAGGTCTCGCCGCCGAACGCCTCGCCCGCCTCCGTTCCCGAACAGGGCCGGCGGTGCAGACCAGCCCGGCTCGCCGGCCTGCGGGAGTACCCGCGCCGGCGGTGGCCCGAGCGGGAAGGGCTCTCCGGTGAGCGTGCGAATCAAGGCCAGCACCATGGACGGCGAGCTGCAGGAGGTCTTTGGCACCCCCGTCGCCGAGCTGCACGAGGCGGCATGCGGTCCCGATGCCTCTCCCGCGCTCGCCCGGGCCATGGAGCTGCGCTCCTTCCTCGCTCTGACCGAGGAACAGGTCGCCCGCGTCCGTGACCGCGTCCACGCGGACATGCGGCCGGATCGCGACATGGGCGAGCTGTCGGCGGACCAGCTCCGCTTCGACGCGCAGTGGCTGGAGGCGGCGCTCGAAGCCCGCGACGGGTACCGCACCGCGCTCGGCGAGCTGCTGCGCACCATGCCCACGCTCGACCAGCGGCCCCGGCCCGTCCGCATGACCCAGCTCAGGGCCACCACCACCCTGGCCCCGTCTGCCGCCCCGGCACCTCCGCATGCCGGGGCGGCCCGGGCCCGCCGACCGTGAAAGCCCCCGCTTGCCTCATCCCACGTCCACCGAGATAGCCGGACGGATCGAGGACCTGTACGGCGCTCCGCTCGCCGACCTCGAAGCCTGTGCTCGAGACCAGCCGCCCGGGATGCTCGCCGCCCTGCTGGGCATGCACACCGACCTCGCCCTCGCCGAGCGCAGCATCGACTTCCACCGGGATCAGCTCGCCGGGCTCCTGAACCCGGAACGGCAGATCGACCGGCACGAGGTCTCCCACCTCCTCGACGGAGCCCGGCGAGCTGATCC
>NZ_MWIG01000159.1:0-148 GCF_002156145.1 Streptomyces sp. NRRL B-24572
GCCCCGGACCTGCGGATACGCTCCGAAGCCCGGTCGTCGACGGCGCGAGGAGCCCCCCCATGAAGGCAGCCGGTTCCCTCACGGCGGCCGTGGTCCTGGCGTCGGGCCTCCTGCTCAGCCCGCACGGTGCGGCGGCGGCCGCCGCCGA
>NZ_MWIG01000159.1:156-30459 GCF_002156145.1 Streptomyces sp. NRRL B-24572
GCGCTGGGAGGACGACAGCAAGTACAACGACCCGCTGACCTGGGCTCATCGCGTCTGGTCCCTCGGCCTGGTGAAGATCGCCCCCGACGACGCCGGAAGCATCAACGACCTGGAGTGGCGCGACTACTCGAAGGCGGACGGCCACGGAGGCTACTGGCAGGGCAAGCCGGGCGTCGACTACATCTACCTCAACTCGTACTACCTGGACGGCCGCTACAAGGACCGCGCCTCCCGTCGGCACGTCGCCGTCCACGAGCTCGGCCACGCCCTCGGGCTGTGCCACAAGCCGGACACCTGGGCCTCCGTGATGTGGACGAAGGTCCCCTCCAACCCGCCGACGGAACCGACGGACCGCGACGAGGCGAACTACCGCAAGCTCTGGAAGTGACCATGAACCGAACCCGGATCGCCGGTCTCGCCCTCGCCGGGACGCTCGTCCTCGGCGCCACCGGATGGGCCGCGACGGAGGCCTTCACGGCCCGCACGTCCCCCGTGCACGCCCTCTGCCTCCCGGACCTCTCCCACGACGAGTACGTACCGGCGGCGATGAGCCACCTCGCCTATGCCACCGTCGAATCGGCCGTCGGCTACGACCCCGACACCGACGGCGGCCCCGGCGGAATCCAGCGAGTCCGGCTCCGTGTCCTCCACCCCCTCAAGGGCGAGGTCCCGGCCACGCTCACCCTCGGCCAGGGCGTGGACGTCTCGCCGGAGGGCCATTACACGAGCCACGACCCGCAGTACCCCGTCCTCAGCCCCGGCCGCACGTACGTCGTCGGCTACACCCCGGACCCCGCGTACGGCGACGGCTACGCCCGCTACGCGAAGCAGGAGCCCGACTCGGCCGTCACCCGCTGGACGACGTACGTGGCCCGCGGCGTGGTGGCCCCGCTGGGGGAGGGGTGCGCCGAGGGTGCGTGAGCACCAGCGAGTTAACAGGTCATGTATTACACTCCCCTCATGGATGCGCCCCGCCCCGGCAAAACCCGAGTGACCAGCGTCTCCCTGAGGGCCGAGACCTTGGACGCGATTCGCGCCCGCGCAGGCAAGCAGGGTGTCTCCGCCTACATTGAGGAGGCCGTGCAGCGGCAGCTCCAGCGCGAGGCCGTCGACGAGTACGTTGCCGCCGCCGAAGCGGAGCACGGCCCCGTGGACCCGGCCGAGGTGGCGGCGAAGGCCGAGCGCATCCGCGCGTATCACGCGGCCCACCGGGGCGACGCCGCTCCGGCGGACGCCGCGTGAGCGGGACTCTCGTTCTCGACGGCGAGGCCCTCTCCAAGCTCTCCCGTCGTCACCGCGACATGACCGTCTGGCTGGACGTCGCCCGCAGCCTGGACCTGCTCCTCGTGACGAGCGCGGTCACGCTGGTGGAGGCCCGCGACCCGAAGGTGCCGCAGGCGGCGTTCGACCACGCCGTATCCCTGGCCAAGGTGCGCCCGGTCACGGAGGAGATCGCACGGGCGGCCGGCAGGCTGCTCGCCGCCGAAGGCCTGCACGGACACAAGTACGCCATCGACGCGATGGTCGCGGCTACGGCTCATGCGGAGCACGGCGACGTCACTGTCGTCACGAGCGACCCGGACGACCTGCGCCGGTTGTGCCACCCTCGCATCGCCGTCGAGCCGATCTGACCCCTGCGCCTTCGTGCGGATCTCGTCCATGACGACGGTGTGCTCGTTCGTTCCGGGGCGCGGACGGCGCCCGGCACTCGGCGATCAGGAGCGCGTCCCGCGAGGTGCCGATGAGCTGCCCGGCTCCGTGCATGCCGGAGGGGCCGGGCAGATGCCCGGCCCCTCCTTGTGCGGTGGTCCGATCGCGTTGCGCACGGGCCCTGCCCGGACGGCTCCCCCCTGGTGCCGTCGGGTGTCCCCCGAGCCCGTGTGCTCCCCCGTCGACCGGACCTCCCTTGGTTGGCCCCGGCAGCTCCCCCGAAGTCGCCGCCGCGGCCGTTCCCCGTCGGGAGTGGCTTAGTTGGCCGGCTCGGTCGTGATGTGGATGTTGTCGGTCGAGGCGGTGCCGGTGCCGGCGGTGGACGCCTCGTCAGCGCTCGCGACGTGGATGCCGATCTTCTCGGCGATCGCGGCGCCGTCCTCGCCGTCGGTGATGTGGATGTTCTTGGTGGTCACATCAGTGGTCTCGCCACCGGTGATGTGGATGTTGTTGGGGCTGACGGTGTCACTCACTGTGTGCAACCTCTCGCAGAATCGGGTGAGTCGGTGCTGAGGGGGCCGTCCGGCTGTTCCCCCGTGGACTGCCGGACGGACCCCTTCTGCAGGGCCGCTCACCCTAGTGCGTCCGAGTGAGGGCTTCCTGGGCGACCCGTCTGCCCCCCGACGCGACGGATCGACTGCTCCAGAGCATGTCGGACCGCGATAAACGAACGATGAACGCCCAGGCTAGGAGGATCAGGCAACCGCCGCCGGATTGAGCAGTACCCGTACAGCCTCGGCCTCAGGGGAGCCGAGGGAGTCGAAGACCTCCAGCGCATCGCGCCAGCAGACCTCGGCGCGCCCCGTCTGGCCGATGCCGGTGAGGGCACGGCCGAGGACGGTCAGGACGTTGCCCCGCCTCCACTCGCCGCCGATGCCGCGTAGGACGGTCAGGGCGAGTTCCGCGTTCGACGCGGCCTGCGCGTAGCGCCCTTCCGTGACCTCGGCCTCGGCGAGCCGGTACAGCGTCATCCCCTCCCAGAGCCGCTGGCGGCTGTCGCGGAAGACGGCGAGGGCCTCCTTGAGCCGCTCGGCGGCGGCACCGAACTGACCGCTCTGCGCCAGGGCCATGCCCAGTGCGTAGCGCCCATTGGCTCCCTTCAGGGCGTGCCCCAGGCCGTCGTACGTGTCCGTGCCCTGCTGAGCCAGGCGCACCGCGCTGTCCGTGCGTCCTGTGATCAGGTGGATGCGAGAAAGGTTGCACAGCGCGCTCGCCTCGCCGGCCAGGTCCTCGCAGCTGCGGAAGTGCTCGATGGCGCGGGCGAAGTGCTGCTCCGCATCGGCATGGTTGTTCTGGTAGAACGCCATGACGCCCAGGATGTTCGGCGCCCAGCACAGGGGCAGCGGGTCGTCCACCGAGGTGGCCAGCCGCATGGCGGTGTGGGCCTCCTCATCGGCCTGGGTGAAGCGTCCCGAGACGTGGTGGCCGTACGCGAGGGTGATGGAGGCCCGGCACTCGGCACGGGAGTCCCCCGCCCCGCTCGCCGCCTCCCGCAGCACCGTCGCCACCGCCTCGTACTCCTTCGAGTTCGCCCCCGACTCCGCCAGGTCAAGCGACGCCCACAGCAGGTCCACCCCCCGCCGCAGCGTCCCCGGCGTCGACGCCGACTGGCGGACCGTGGCCAGGAGGCAGTTCGCCTCCGCGTACAGCCAGTCCTGGGCCTCGTGGCGGTCCGTGAAGGTCAGGCCCTCGTAGGACGTGGGTTCCAGGTGGTCCACCAGGCGGTCGCCCGGGCGCTCGATCGCGTACACCCGCGCCGCCGTCGACAGGTAGAAGTCCAGGAGGCGGGAGAGCGCCGCCTCCTTCTCCGACGGCGGCTGTTCGTCGCGGTCCGCGCACGCACGCGCGTAGAGGCGGACCAGGTCGTGGTAGCGGTAGCGGCCGGGGGCCGCCGACTCCAGGAGGGACGTGTCCACCAGGGCCTCCAGGAGGTCCTCCGTGTCCCAGAGCGGGAGGTCGAGGACCGCCGCCGCTGCCGCCAGCGAGATGTCCGGGCCGTCCGCCAGGCCCAGGAGGCGGAAGGCGCGGGCCTGGGCCGGTTCCAGCTGGCCGTAGCCGAGTTCGAAGGTCGCCTTGACCGCCAGGTCGCCCGCCTGGAGCTCGTCCAGACGCCGCCGCTCGTCCGCCAGCTTCGCCGCCAGGACCGAGACCGTCCACGTGCGGCGGGCTGCCAGGCGGGACGCCGCGATGCGGATCGCCAGGGGGAGGAAGCCGCAGGCCGCCACCACGTCCAGGGCCGCTTCCCGCTCCGACTGCACCCGCTCCTCGCCGACGATCCTCGTGAAGAGTTGCAGCGCCTCCTCCGGGGACATCACGTCCAGGTCCACCAGATGCGCGCCCGCCAGGTCGACCATCCGGATGCGGCTCGTCACCAGGGCCGCGCAGCCCGCCGTACCCGGGAGCAGGGGGCGGATCTGGGCCGCGTCCCGGGCGTTGTCCAACAGGACCAGGACCCTGCGGCCGTCCAGCGTCGAGCGGTACAGTGCCGCCCGGTCCTCCAGCGCGTCCGGGATGGCCGAATCCGGTGTGCCCAGGGCTCGGAGGAAGGAGCCCAGGACCGTCTCCGGTGCGGCGGCGCGGTTGCCCGCGCCCTGGAGGTCCACGTACAGCTGCCCGTCCGGGAAGTGCGGCCGCGCCTCGTGGGCGACGTGCACCGCGAGCGTCGTCTTGCCTACGCCGCCGATGCCCGCCAGTGCCGAGACCGCCATGATGTGGCCCTCGGCGGTCGCGAGCCGCGCTCCCAGTTCCCGTACGAAGGAGGCGCGGCCCGTGAAGTCCGGGACCGTCGCCGGGAGCTGGGCCGGGCGGGCCATCGGTGCGGCGGCGGGCGCCGGTTCCTCCACCGGGCGGGCGAGTTCCGCGTCGGCCTGGAGGATGCGCTGCTGGAGCCGGGAGAGTTCCGGGGTCGGGTCCACTCCCAGTTCGTCGGCCAGGAGCCGGCGCGTGTCCGCGTACACCGCGAGCGCTTCCGCCTGTCGGCCGCTGCGGTAGAGCGCCAGCATGAGGAGTTCGCGCAGGCGCTCCCGCAGGGGGTGCGCCGCGGTGAGCGCGGTCAGTTCGGAGACGGCCTCCGCGTGCGCGCCGACCTCCAGGTCGATGTCGAGCCTCGTCTCCAGGAGCGTGAGGCGCCATTCCTCCAGGCGGGCCCGCTGCGTCTCGGCGTACGGGCCCGGTACGGACGCGAGGACCTCGCCGTCCCACAGGTCGAGCGCCTCCGCGAGCTTCGCCCGCGCGGCCGTCCGGTCCCCGGCCGCGCGCAGCTTGTCCGCCTCGGCGGCCAGCTCCTGGGCCTCCGTCACGTCGAGCGCGGTCGTCCGGAGCGCGTACCCGCCGGACTCGCTGACCAGGACCTTCGGGTCGAGGGCCTTGCGGAGCCGGGAGGCGTACGTGCGGACCGCGGCGAGCGCCTGGGAGGGCGGTTCCTCGCCCCAGAGCGCGTCGATCAGCTCGTGCGCGGTGGCGGTGCGGCCGCCGCGCAGGAGCAGCGCGGCGAGCAGGGCGCGCTGCTGCGGGGAGCCGGTGGGGACGGGTTCGCCGTCCCGCCAGGCGCGGACGGGGCCGAGCACGCCGAAGCGGAGCCCGCCGGCGACGTCCCCGTTCGTGCCGGTGCCGGTGCCCGTGTCGACGCCAGTGCCAGCGCCGGTACCAGTGCCGGTGTCGGCCTGTACGTGAGCGCCCGTGCCGGCCCGCACGTCAGCGCCCGCGCTCGTGTCGGTGCCCGTCTCCTCGCGCACCGGGGCCTTCGGGCCCATCCTCGGAGCCCGCTGCACCGGAACTCGCGGCCCGTTCTCACGGTCCATCGCTCCCCCTGCCCCTACCGCTGGTTTCGCCCAGGACAGTCTGCCTTGTCCGGAGGAGGTCCGTCAGCATCGGGTCGGCCGTTGTGTAGCCGTTGTGCGGCCGCGCCCCGGCCGTATCCCGGCCGTAGCCCGGGCGTTCTGAGCCCTGATAGCTGACGGTTCGTCAGATCAGCGCTACCGTGAAAACCATGGAGACCTTCCCGAAGATCATCTCGGTGGACGACCACACCGTGGAGCCCCCGCACGTCTGGCGGGACCGGCTCCCGTCCCGGTACCGCGACACCGGCCCCCGGATCGTCCGCGCCCCCCTCAAGGAAATGACCTTCCTCGGCGGCAAGTTCGCCCCGGTCATGGGTGCCAAGGGGGACGACGGGCCGATCGGCGACTGGTGGGTGTACGAGGATCTGCACAGGCCCCTCACACGCCTCGACACCGCCGTCGGCTACGACCGGGACGAGATACGCCTCGAAGTCATCACGTACGAGCAGATGCGCCCGGGCTCGTACGACGTCGCCGCCCGCCTCGCCGACATGGACGTCAACCACGTCCAGTCCGCGCTCTGCTTCCCCACCTTCCCCCGCTTCTGCGGCCAGACCTTCACCGAGGCCTCCGACCGCGAGCTCGGGCTCCTCTGCGTCCGCGCCTACAACGACTGGATGGTCGAGGAGTGGTGCGGCCCCGAGGCGCACGGGCGGCTCGTCCCGCTCACCCTCATCCCGCTCTGGGACCCCGAGCTCGCCGCCGCCGAGGTCCGCCGCAACGCCGCGCGCGGGGTCCGGGCCGTCGCCTTCTCCGAGATCCCGCCGCACCTCGGGCTTCCCTCGGTCCACACCGACCACTGGGACCCCTTCTTCCGCGCCTGCGACGAGACCGGCACGGTCATCGCCATGCACATCGGCTCCTCCAGCCGCATGCCCTCCACCTCCGCCGACGCCCCGCCGGCCGTCGGCTCCACCATCACCTTCGCGAACTGCTGCTTCTCGATGGTCGACTGGCTGATGAGCGGCAAGTTCGAGCGCTTCCCGAACCTGCGGATCATGTACGCCGAGGGCCAGATCGGCTGGATCCCGTACATCCTGGAGCGCGCCGACGTCGTCTGGGAGGAGAACCGCGCCTGGGGCGGCGTCGCCGACAAGGTCACGCGTCCGCCGTCCGAGCTCTTCGCGGGCCACGTCTTCGGCTGCTTCTTCGACGACGCCTTCGGGCTCCGCAACCTCGACGCGATCGGGGCGGGGAACGTCCTGTACGAGACCGACTACCCGCACTCGGACTCCACCTGGCCCAAGTCGAAGGAGGTCGGCGAGGCGCAGATGGGGCACCTGCCCGGGGACGTCGTCGAGCGGATCGTGCGCGGCAATGCGATCGAGCTGCTCGGGCTGTCGCCCGAGGGCCTCTGGCGGCCGTAGTCCCGCGACCGCGGCCGGGTCCTCGGGGAGGGGGTCCGGCCGTTTGTCGCCCTATCGGCTCAACCGGGCCGCCCCCTGATGGCGGAGCGTCATGGATTGCGTGCAAATGGTAGTCAAGTGTGCGTTTCTTGCACATCACGAGACAGCCATGGTGGGCGTCCCCTCCGGGGGTGTCCACGAACGGAGCCTGTGACATGACCACCGACCTCCCGCACATACATCCGGCGGACGACGACATCGAACCGACCGCAGAGCCCCGCCCGGTTCCGTCCCGCCAGCCGGTTGTCTCCTCGTCTCCCTCGTCCCCCTCGTCCTCGTCCTCCCCGTCCTCCCCGGCACTCGACGTGTCTTCCTTCCCCGACCGGTCGGCGGCGCCCCCCGCCGTGTCGGCGGCTCCGGCCGTGACGGTGCTCCCGGCCGACCCGGAGTCGCAGACCGCCTCGGAGCCGCGGGCGGCTTCGGAGTCGCAGACCGCCTCGGAGTCGGAGACCGTCTCGGAGCCGCAGACCGTTTCGGAGGCCTCGGAACCCCCCGCCGCCTCGGAGGCCCCGGCCGACCCGCAGTCGCACACCACCCCCGAGCCGTCCGTCCACGACGAGTCCGGTGACGAAGCGGTCCGCACGCTCCTGGAGACGGCGGCGACCGAGCGGCCCGTGGAGGAGGTCGCCACGCTGGTGGCCCGTCTCCAGGAGACCGGCGAGCTCTCCAGTCCCGCGGACGTGGCGCTCCGCGCGGCGGCCGTCACCCGCCCGCTGGGCGAGGTGCGCCAACTGCTCGCGCTGCTCAACGAGTCCGGATACGACCTTCATCAGGCCGAGACCACGCTGCGCGCCGCGGCGGTGGGCCGGCCGGTCGAGGACGTGGTCCAGCTCGTCGGCATCCTGGGCGCCGACAGCAGCGACTGGCAGTCCGCCGGGGGCGGCGGCGCGCCGCAGAAGGCCGAACCCGCGGGAGCCGCACCGGCCGCCAGGGCCCGGAAACGGGGCGCCTCCAAGGGGCGGAAGTCCGCCCTGGACGGCGCGCTGGCCGCGGGGCCCGGCAGTCACGTCGCCGCCTCTCCCGCGCTGCGGTCGGTACTGCGCTGGCCGGCCGCGCTCGCGCTGTTCGCCTGCGGCCTCATCCACATGCCGACGGACCTCTCGGGCCTGCGCTCGGGCGGTGACGCGCAGGCGCTGTCCGTGGTCGTCACCGTGCTCTGCCTGGCGTGCGCGGTGTGGCTCGCGGCCCGGGACACCCTGATCGCCTGGGCGGCTGCCGCAGGTGTCGCCGTCTTCGTCATCGCGCTCCACGGAGTCGCGGGTGCCCGCGGCGGTGACCTGCTGAGCGGCAGCCTCGGCACCACCTTCGCCTGGGCGAAGGCGCTGGCGCTCCTGAGCGCCGTGGCCATCGTCTGCCTGGCCGGCACGGCCGTGGTGCGCCATGCGAGGGCGGCCGGCGCGGCGGACAGCACCTGACCCCACCGGAGCACGAAACCCCACCGGAACACGAAGGACGAAGGCCGTCCCCAGCCCCCGCTCGGGCAGCTCCGCGCTGCCCGAGCGGGGGCGTGTCGGCCCCCACGCGTCGCCCCCTACCCCTTGCCTGATGGATCGTCAGGTACGAGCATGGGCCTGCTCGTAGAAGTGACGATCCGTCAGATGCGGGGGTTTTCCCATGGTGGTCTACGGCATGCAGCTGCCGGTCCAGTCGCAGAGCACCCTCTACGCCGAACCCTGGGAGGCGGCCGCCGGCCCGGCGGATCTGCTCGCCGTCGCCCGCGCCGCCGACGACCACGGCTTCGACTACCTCGCGAGCTGCGACCACGTCGCCATCCCGCGCCGGCTCGCCGGGCCGATGAGCACCGTCTGGTACGACCCGGTGGCCACGCTCTCCTTCCTCGCCGCCGCCACCGAGCGGGTCCGGCTCCTCTCGCACGTCGCCGTCGTCGGCCTGCGCCATCCGCTCGTCACGGCCAAGGCGTACGCGACGCTCGACCACCTCTCCGGCGGCCGCCTGGTCCTCGGGGTCGGCGCCGGGCACGTCCAGGAGGAGTTCGAGGCGCTCGGCGTGGACTTCGCCCGCCGGGGCGCCGTGCTCGACGAGACGGTCGACGCGCTGCGGGCGGCCCTCGGGCCCGAGGAGTATCCGGAGCACCTGGGGGAGCGGTTCGCCTTCAAGGACCTCGGGCAGCTGCCCCGGCCCGCGCAGGAGCGGGTCCCGCTCTGGGTGGGCGGCTCCTCGCCGGCCGCCGTGCGCCGGGCCGCCCTCAAGGGCGACGGCTGGCTGCCGCAGGGCGACCCGCGCGACAGGCTCGGCGCCCAGATCCAGAAGCTGCTGCGGCTCCGTACCGAGGCCGGGATCGCCGAGCCGATCACCGTCGGCGCGATCACCGAGGCGCTGTACGTCGGCGCTCCCGGCTGGGAGGTCGGCCGCCGCACCCTGAGCGGCCGGCCCGAGGAGCTCGCCGCCTCCCTGCGTGCGTACGGGGAGATGGGCGTGCACCAGATCCAGGTCCGGTTCCGCTCCCGGAGCCGTGCCGAACTCATCGACCAGATGGCGGCCTTCGGCACGGAGGTCGCCCCCCATCTCTAGGGAGTGCGGACATGGGAAAGCTCGACGGGCGGGTCGTCCTCGTCACCGGTGCGGCGCGCGGGCAGGGCGAGCAGGAGGCCCGGCTGTTCGCCGCCGAGGGCGCGAGGGTCGTCCTCGCGGACGTCCTCGACGGCCCCGGGGAGGCGCTCGCGAAGGAGCTGGGCGAGGACCGGGCCGCGTACGTCCACCTGGACGTGACGAGCGAGGACGGCTGGGCGGCGGCCGTGGCGGCGGCCAAGGAGCGGTTCGGGAAGATCGACGGCCTCGTCAACAACGCGGGGATCCTCCGCTTCAACGAGCTCGTCTCGACGCCGCTCGACGAGTTCCGGGCGATCGTCTCCGTCAACCAGACCGGCTGCTTCCTCGGCATCCGCACGGTCGCGCCCGAGATCGCGGCGGCCGGCGGCGGGACGATCGTCAACACCGCCTCGTACACGGGAGTCACCGGCATGGCCGGGGTCGGCGCCTACGCGGCGAGCAAGCACGCCGTCCTCGGTCTCACCCGGGTCGCCGCCCTGGAGCTGGCGGGGAAGGGGATCCGGGTGAACGCCGTCTGCCCCGGGGCGATCGACACCCCCATGAGCAACCCGGAGGGCGTCGACCCGGCGGCCACCGCCGAGCTGTACCGCAAGCTCGTGCCGCTCGGCCGGATCGGCCGGCCGGAGGAGGTGGCGGCCCTCGCGCTCTTCCTGACCGGGGAGGACTCGGCGTACATCACGGGCCAGCCGTTCGTGATCGACGGCGGCTGGCTGGCGGGCGTGAGCCTCTTCTGACGAGGTCCGACGCCGCCTGACGCTTCATCAGGTATTGACGCACCTGCGGCGCGGTGCGAGAGTCGAGCACATCAAAGAATCTGACGGATCGTCAGAAACGAAATCAGGGGCGGTGAACTTCCTTGGAATTCGGGATCTTCGTGCAGGGATACGTCGGCAAGCGCGCCGAGACCGATCCCGAAGCCGAGCACAAAGCCCTCATGGAGGAGACCGAGTACGTCATCCAGGCCGACAGGTCCGGCTTCAAGTACGCCTGGGCCTCCGAGCACCACTTCCTGGAGGAGTACTCGCACCTCTCCGCCAACGACGTCTACCTGGGCTACCTCGCGCACGCGACGGACCGCATCCACCTGGGTTCGGGCATCTTCAACCCGCTGGCCCCGGTCAACCACCCGGTGAAGGTCGCCGAGAAGGTCGCCATGCTCGACCACCTCTCCGGCGGCCGCTTCGAGTTCGGCTCCGGGCGCGGGGCGGGCTCCCACGAGATCCTCGGGTTCATGCCGGGCATCACCGACATGAACCACACGAAGGAGATCTGGGAGGAGACCATCGCCGAGTTCCCCAAGATGTGGCTCCAGGAGGAGTACGTCGGCTTCCAGGGCAAGCACTGGTCGCTGCCGCCCCGCAAGGTCCTCCCCAAGCCGTACGGGAAGTCCCACCCGGCCATGTGGTACGCGGCCGGCTCCCCGTCCTCGTACGCCATGGCCGGGAAGATGGGCCTCGGCGTCCTCGGCTTCAGCGTCCAGAAGGTCTCCGACATGGAGTGGGTCGTCGAGTCCTACAAGAACGCGATCAAGGAGGCCAAGGCGGTCGGCGCCTTCGTCAACGACAACGTCATGGTGACGTCGACGGCGATCTGCGCGGAGACCCACGAGAAGGCCGTCGAGATCGCGGTCGGCGGAGGTCTCAACTACCTCCAGTCCCTCCTCTTCCGCTACCACGACACCTTCCCGCGGCCCGAGGGCATCCCCGAGTGGCCCGAGCTCCTCCCCGAGTACTCGGCGGAGATCATCGAACTCCTCATCCAGGAGGAGCTGATGATCTGCGGCGACCCGAGCGAGGTCCTGGCGCAGTGCAAGCGGTGGGAGCAGGCCGGGGCCGACCAGCTGTCCTTCGGCCTCCCGATCGGGATCTCCTACGAGGACACGATGAACTCGATCAAGCTGATCGGGGAGCACGTGATCCCGAAGATCGACACGGACCCGGTCCACCGGACGACGCGCATGCGGCAGGCGTCGGGGAACTGACCCCACCCACGAGCGCGGAGCGGTGTCTTCCCGGACCGCCGCCCCGTACCGGCCCCGGCCGGGGCCCCGCGGCGGCCCCGGTCCGGGGCACACCCGCGTCCACGGACAGAAAGGGACCGTCATGCTCGACCACCTGATCAAGGGCGCCACCGTCGTGGACGGCACCGGCGCCCCCGGCCGCATCGCCGACGTCGGCATACGCGACGGCCGGATCGTCTTCCCCGAGGCCGGGGAAACGGCGCGCACCACCGAGGACGCCACCGGCCTCGTCCTCGCGCCCGGCTTCGTCGACCCGCACACCCACTACGACGCCCAGCTCTTCTGGGACCCGTACGCCACCCCCTCCATGAACCACGGCGTCACCACCGTCGCCGGCGGCAACTGCGGCTTCACCCTGGCTCCGCTCCGGCAGGAGGACGCCGACTACACGCGCCGCATGATGTCGAAGGTCGAGGGCATGGCCCTCAAGGCCCTGGAGGAGGGCGTCGACTGGAGCTGGTCGTCCTTCGCCGAGTACCTGGACGCCCTCGACGGCCGGATCGCCGTCAACGCCGGCTTCATGGTCGGCCACTGCGCCCTGCGCCGGTACGTGATGGGCGCGGACGCGGTCGGCGGGCAGCCCACGGAAGAGCAGCTGCGGCAGATGGTGGGTCTCCTCAAGGAGGCCATGGACGCCGGTGCCTGGGGGCTCTCCACCACCCAGTCCTCCACCCACTCCGACGGCGACGGCGCCCCCGTCGCCTCCCGGCACGCCGGCCCCGCCGAGCTGATCGCCCTGTCGAAGGCCGTCGGCGAGCACGAGGGGACGCAGATCGAGGCGATCCTCGCCGGGTGCCTCGACCAGTTCTCCGACGACGAGATCGAGCTGTTCGTCGAGATGACGGTCGCCGCCGGACGGCCCCTCAACTGGAACGTCCTCACCATCGACGCCGCCGTCCCCGAACGCGTCCCGCGCCAGCTCACCGCCTCCGAGCGGGCCCGCAAGTCCGGCGGCCGGATCGTCGCCCTCACGATGCCGATCCTCACCCCCATGAACATGTCCCTCGGGACCTTCTGCGCGCTCAACCTCATCCCGGGATGGGGCGAGATCCTCGGCCTTCCCGTGCCCGAGCGGATCGCCAGGCTCCGCGACCCGGACGTGCGGGCCGAGATGCTGCGGCGCGCGGACTCCAAGGAGGCCGGGGTCTTCCGGCGGCTCGCGCACTTCGGCCGGTACGTCATAGGGGACACGTACAGCCGCGAGAACGAGGGCCTGACCGGACGCGTCGTGAAGGACATCGCGGCCGAGCGCGGCCAGGACCCCTTCCAGGCCCTCGTCGAGATCTGCGCCAACGACGACCTGCGGACCGTCCTGTGGCCGATGCCCAGCGACAACGACCCGGCCTCCTGGGCCCTGCGCGCCGAGACCTGGCAGCACGAGGACGTCCTGCTCGGCGGCTCGGACGCGGGCGCGCACCTGGACCGGATGTGCGGCGCCCCCTACACCACCCGCTTCCTCGGCGACTGCCTGCGCGGCCGGAGGCTGGTCCCCCTGGAGCGCGCGGTGCAGATGCTGAGCGACGACCCGGCCCGGCTCTTCGGGCTCCGCGAGCGCGGCCGGATCGCGGAGGGCTTCCACGCCGACCTGGTCCTCTTCGACCCGGAGCGGATCGACGCGGGCCCGGCGACCCTCGTGCACGACCTGCCGGGGGACAGCCCGCGCCTCGACTCGCGCGCGGTGGGGATCGTGTCGGTGCGGGTCAACGGCGTGGAGACGGTACGGGACGACGAGGTGACCGGCGCGGTACCGGGGAAGGTGCTGCGCTCGGGCCAGGACACGAGGACGGTGAGCACGCGATGACCACCCGGATCGAGCGCCTCTACATAGGGGGAGAGTGGGTCGAGCCCGACGGCGGGCACTACGAGGTGATCGATCCGGCCTCGGAGGAGGTCGTCGGCCTCGCGCCCGAGGCCTCCCGGGCCCAGGTGTACGAGGCGGCCGCCGCCGCCCGCGAGGCCTTCGCGACCTGGTCCCGTACGAGACCGGAGGAGCGGGCCGCGATCCTCGACCGGGCCGCGGACCTGATGGCCCGGGACGCCGAGGAGAACGTCCTGCTCGCCCGGGCCGAGACCGGCGCGACCACCGGCACCGCGCGCGGGATGCAGGTCGCCGTCGGCTCCTCCCGTTTCCGGCGGTACGCGCGCGGGGCCATGGAACCGGTCGAGCAGGCGCTGCCCCCGCAGATCAACGAGGCCGGGCCGATGGGGAGGGCCGGGGTGTTCGGCGCGGTGGCGGTACGGCGCCCGGTCGGCGTCGTCACCTGCATCACCTCGTACAACAACCCCTGGGCCAACCCGGCCGGCAAGATCGCCCCGGCGCTCGCCATGGGCAACACGGTCGTGGTGAAGCCGGCCCCGCAGGACCCGCTCTCCGTGTACGCGATGACCCGGGCCCTGGCGGAGGCCGGGGTCCCGGCGGGCGTCGTGAACGTCGTCACCGGCTCCGCGCAGGCGGTCGGCGAGGCGGCCGTCGACTCCCCGGACGTCGACATGGTCTCCTTCACCGGCTCCACGGCCGTCGGCCAGGCGATCGGCGAGGTCTGCGGCCGCTCGCTCAAGCGGCAGCTGATGGAGCTGGGCGGGAAGGGGGCCGCGCTCGTCTTCGACGACGCCGACCTGGACTCGGCGGTGATGGGGATCGGGACGACCTTCGCCTTCTACAGCGGACAGATCTGCACCGCCCCGACCCGGGTGCTCGCCCAGCGCGGGATCTACGAGCGGCTCGTCGAGAAGCTGACCGGCTACCTCGCCTTCATGAAGGTGGGGGACCCGGCGGAGAAGGGGACGGTCGTCGGCCCGGTGATCTCGGCGGCGCACCGCGACCGGGTGGAGTCGTACATCGAGCTCGGGAGGAAGGAAGGGGCGCGGGTCGTCGCGGGGGGCGAGCGTCCGGACTTCGCCAAGGGCTTCTACGTGGCCCCGACGCTGCTCGCGGACTGCACCAACGAGATGCGGGTGGTGCGGGAGGAGATCTTCGGCCCGGTCGTGGTGGTCGTGCCCTTCGACGACGAGGAGGAGGGGATCGCGCTCGCGAACGACAGCGACTACGGACTGATCGACTACGTGTGGTCCGGTGACGTGGCCCGCGCCTTCCGCGTCGCGGCCCGGCTGCGGGCCGGCGGGGTGGGCGTGAACACGATCGGCCGGAACATGGAGGCGCCGTTCGGCGGCTTCAAGAAGAGCGGTGTCGGACGGGACGTGGGCTCGTACGCGCTGCACGCGTACAGCGAGCTGCAGGCGGTCGTCTGGCCGGGGTGAGAACCGTCTCCAAATTTCCACGGGAAATTTTTGAAACGGACATTTGGGGCATGGCTGCGGTTCCCGCATATCGGACACTCGCCACCGGACCTGTCGGATGGTCGGCTCGGCCGGTTGGTCGATCTTTCAATCATCGGTGAGTGTCCGATTCGACCCCTGCAATACAAGGTCATGATCGATCAAATGAGCGGAGTCCGATCCTCCGGATATGGAAACCGCAGCATTTAACGTCAAGTTCATGACTCAGGTGGACGTACGGCAGCAGGCCGGAGACACGGTAAGGGGCACCGACGCCCCGGGCGACGCCTCCGGCGTGCGCACCAAGGGCCTCGGCGGCGACTCCGTGGGCCTCCTCGGCAGCGCCGTCATCGGCATCTCGACCGTCGCCCCCGTCTACTGCCTGACCTCCACGCTCGGCTCCACCGCCGGCGAGGTCGGACTGCAGATGCCCGCCGTCTTCCTCGCGGGCTTCCTGCCGATGCTGCTCGTCGCGTTCGCGTACCGCGAGCTCAACAAGCGCATGCCCGACTGCGGCACCTCCTTCACCTGGACCGTGAAGGCCTTCGGCCCCAAGGTCGGCTGGATGTGCGGCTGGGGCCTGGTCATCGCGACGATCATCGTGCTGTCCAACCTGGCCGGCGTCGCGACCTCGTACTTCTGGCTGCTCGCCGGCGAGATCAGCGGCAACCCCTCGATCGCCGCCCTGGACGACAACAAGGCCGTCCACATCCTCACCTGCCTCACCCTGATCGCCGCCGCGACCGCGATCAGCTACCGCGGCATGACCGCCACCAAGGGCGTGCAGTACACCCTGGTCGGCCTCCAGCTGGCCGTCCTCGCGGTCTTCGTCGTCATGGCCTTCTCCAAGGCCGGCTCGGTCGACTTCCCGACCGGGGCGAGCTTCTCCTGGTCCTGGCTGAACCCCTTCTCCGTCGGCTCCTTCGCGGCCTTCACCGCCGGCCTCTCGCTGTCGATCTTCATGTACTGGGGCTGGGACACCTGCCTCACGGCCAACGAGGAGACCGTCGACAGCGACAAGACCCCGGGCCGCGCCGCGCTCATCTCGATGGTCGTCCTGGTCGGCTCCTACCTGGCCACCGGCGTCGCCGCCCAGATGGTCGTCGGCTCCGGCGACAAGGGCCTCGGCCTCGCCAACCCGGAGACCTCCGACAACGTCTTCGCCGCCCTCGCGGGCCCGGTCATGGGCCCCGTCCTCGGCATCGCGCTCTTCGTCGCCGTCCTCGCCTCCGCCGCCGCGAGCCTGCAGACCACCTTCATCCCGGTCGCCCGCACGGTCCTCGCCATGTCCAGCTACGAGGCGCTGCCGCCGTCCTTCGCCAAGGTCCACCCCGTCTTCAAGGTCCCCGGCAAGGCCACGATCGTCGCCGGCGTCGCGACCGGCGTCTTCTACACCGTGATGACCCTGGTCAGCGAGAACGTCCTGGTCGACACCATCTACGCGCTCGGCCTGATGATCTGCTTCTACTACGCGCTGACGGCCTTCGCCTGCGTCTGGTTCTTCCGCGCCGAGCTCTTCTCCTCCGCGCGCGACCTCGCCTTCAAGGGCGTCATCCCGTTCCTCGGCGGCCTGATGCTCACCGCCGTCTTCGGCAAGACGCTCTACGACATGTGGGACCCGGCGTACGGCTCCGGCTCCTCGGTCCTCGGCGTCGGCTCGGTCTTCGTGATCGGCGTCGGGCTGCTGCTCCTCGGCGTGGTGATCATGCTGGTCATGCAGCGGAAGAGCCCCGCGTTCTTCCGCGGCGAGATCCTCACGAAGGAGACCCCGTCGCTGGTGGTCGCGGACTGACATCGGTCACCGGCCGACGCCCTGCTGAGGCGTCCCGAAAACGCGAAGGCGGCGGCCCGTGGGGGGTCCGCCGCCTTCGTCGCGTTCGTACGGCTCAGTGATGCCCGGGGAGCAGGCGCTCCACCGCCGCGTTGGCCGGCGGCAGGTCGGGGGTGTGGGCCGGCTTCGCCTTGGGGGTCAGGACGCCGCTGAGCGGGACGACCGAGGGAAGGTTCAGGCCGCCGGTATCGGCGGCCGCGGTCCCGGCGGCGGCGCCGGCGGCACCCGCGGCGGCGAAGACGGTCAGGGCGGCTGCGGTGAGGATCCTCTTCATGCCCGTCGTAACGCGGACGGCGCGGGTCCGGTTACGACCGTCCGGTGACGACCGCCAGTGACGACGGTGACGACGGTGACGACCACCAGGTTTTGCCGGGCCGCCCCGGCGTGCAGCCGCGCGTGCGGGACGGGGAGGGCACGGGGGGCTCCTTAGGATGCGTACATGTATCGGGAAACGAACTGGGCGCTGCGGCCGGGCCGTGCGGAGGACGTCGAGGCGATGGCCGAGCTGCGGGCCGAGGTCATGCGCGAGGACCTGGTGCGCCTCGGCCGCTACGACGAGCACCGGGTGCGCCAGCGGCTGCGGGACGGCTTCTCGCCGGCGCACACCTCGGTGATCGAACTGGACGGCGCGCTCGCCGGATGCGTGACGGTGCGCCCGTACGAGGAGGGCGAGGGCCTCTACCTCGAACACTTCTACCTGGCCCCCGAGACCCGGGGCCGGGGCCTCGGGACGGCGGTGCTGCGCGAACTCCTGGCCCGGGCGGACGAGGCCTCGCTCCAGGTCCGCCTCGTGGTGCTCCAGGGCAGCGCGGCCCGCCGCCTCTACGAGCGGGAGGGGTTCACGTTCGAGTCGGAGGACCCGGTGGACGTGCTGATGGTCAGAAACCCACGCCGGCCGGCTGCCGGACGGTGACGTTGAGCCGGTTGAAGAGGTTGGTGACGGCGACCATCAGCACGATCGCGGCGAGCTGCTTCTCGTCGAAGTGGTCGGCGGCCGCGTCCCACACCTCGTCCGGCACCGCGTCCGAGGCGTCGGCGAGCCGGGTCGCCGCCTCGGCGAGGGCGAGGGCCGCCCGCTCCTCCTCGGAGAAGTACGGTGCCTCGCGCCAGGCCGCGACGGCGAACAGCTTCTCGTCGCTGACGCCGTTCTTCCTGGCGCTCTTGGCGCCGTAGTCGACGCAGAAGCCGCAGTTGTTGATCTGGCTGGCCCGCAGGTGCACCAGCTCCAGGATCGACTCGTCGACCCCGCCCTGCCGGGTGGCCTTGAGCAGGTTCTGGATCGCCGGACCGGCGTCGGCCAGGACGTGGGCGGGGTTGGTCATACGGGCCTGGGGCGTGTGCGTCGCCATGGTGATCGCTCCTCGGTGTCGGCGTCTCGTGCGCTGCTTTCACTGCACTGACGGACCGCGCGCCGAGAATGTGACACGGCCGGAGAACTTTCTTCGAAGAGAGTTCTCCGGTCTCCTTCTACTCCTCGGCCTCCGCGATGAGGGCGGTCGCGACGGTACGGAAGCCGAGCCGGCCGTAGAGGCGGGCCACGCCCGCGTCCGAGGCGGTCAGGAACACGAGCTCCGTCCCGTGGGCGCGGGCGTCCGCGACCAGGGCGGCCGTGACCGCGAGCCCGAGGCCCCGGCGCCGGGCCGCCGGGACGGTGCCGACGCCGACGACCTCGGAGACGGCCCCGACGGGCTGGTGCTGACCGGCGGAGAGGGCGGTCCCGCCGGCGTCCAGGGCGGCCGCGAGCCGGGTCAGCCCGGCCGTGATCCGGTCCGCGATCCGCGCGGAGGTGCCGGGCTGCGGTTCCGCGCCGAAGGCGGCGTACGGGGCGGCGACGGAGCTCTCCAGGGCGGAGTCGTCCGCGCCCACGAGCCGTACGGTGACGCCCTCGGGCTCCGGTACGGCGAGCGGTTCGCCCTCCAGGACCATCAGGGGGTGCTCGTGCACGGTGAGCCCGGTCGCCTCCACCGCGGCCCGCAGCCCCGGTGTCGTCTCGGCGACCCACTCGAAGGCCTCGGGCACGCCCAGCTCCCGCTGCCGGGCCCGCACCTTCTCCACGGCCGCGGCGGACACCTCGCCCTCGTGCCCGAGCGCCGGGCGGGCGTAGTAGGGCCAGCCCTGCCCCTCCTGTACGAACAGGGTCAGGGGCCCGAACGCCTCGGCGCGGGCGGAGGAACGGGGGACGGCGTCGTAGTACGCCTCGATTCGGTTCAGCACCGGGCCATCCAAACAGGCGGGCCGCGGAAGCACCTGCGGATTTCCGGTGTTGCCGCAGACCTCGGAAATCCGCGCCCCACCCCCTACCGTGCGGTTATGCGGATCTCGACCACGATCTTCCTGACCGACGAGACCATCGGCCCGGTGCGGCTCGCCCGCGAGCTGGAGCAGCGCGGCTTCGCGGGGCTCTACCTCCCCGAGCACACCCACATCCCCGTCTCCCGCGAGACGCCCTACCCGGCGGGCGGGGAGCTGCCCCGGGAGTACGCGCGGACGCTCGACCCGTTCGTGGCCCTGGGGCAGGCGGCGGCGGTCACCGAGCGCCTCGGCCTCGGCACCGGCATCACCCTGGTCGCCCAGCACGATCCGATCGTGCTCGCCAAGCAGGTCGCCACGCTCGACCACCTCTCCGGGGGCCGGTTCACACTGGGCGTGGGCTTCGGCTGGAACCGGGAGGAGGCCGCGGACCACGGCGTCGACTGGTCCACCCGCCGGGAGCTCGGCCGCGACCGGCTGGACCTGATGCGGGCGCTTTGGGCGCCGGAGCCGACGGCGTACGAAGGGGAGTACGGCGACTCCGTACGCGCCTCGGAGGTCTGGCCCAAGCCGGCGGGCGGCGCTCCGCGCGTCCTGCTGGGCGGGGCGGCGGGCCCGAAGCTCTTCGCGCAGATCGCGGCGCAGACCGACGGCTGGATGCCGATCGGCGGCCGCGGCCTGACGGAGTCCCTCCCGGTCCTGCGGGAGGCCTGGGAGAAGGCCGGCCGCGCCCCGGACGCCCTCCAGCTCGTCCCGTACGCGGTCCTCCCGAACCCCGGCAAGCTGGCCCACTACGAGGAACTGGGCTGCGAGGAGGTCGTCCTCCAGCTGCCGCCGGGCGACGAGGCGGAGGTCCTGGGCGTCCTGGACGCGTACGCGCGGTACCTCTGAGGCGGCGGGGGTCCGGGTTCCTGCGGGGACCCGAACCCCCGCCCTCCGCCTCGCTCGTATGCTCGGTTCATGACGGATCACCAGGCAGGACGACCCACCGAGAACGCCATGCGCCGCGCCCTCAAGCGGGCCAGGGACGGGGTCGCGCTCGATGTCGCCGAGGCCGCCGTGCTGTTGCGGGCGCGGGGGAGCGATCTGGACGACCTCGTCGCCTCCGCGGGGCGCGTGCGGGACGCCGGGCTCGAGGCGGCCGGGCGGCCCGGGGTCGTCACGTACTCGAAGAGCGTGTTCATACCGCTCACCCGGCTCTGCCGGGACAAGTGCCACTACTGCACCTTCGTCACCGTCCCCGGCAAGCTGCGCCGGGACGGGCACGGGATGTTCATGTCGCCGGACGAGGTCCTCGACGTCGCCCGGCGCGGCGCCGAACTGGGCTGCAAGGAAGCCCTGATCACCCTCGGCGACAAGCCCGAGGACCGCTGGCCCGAGGCCCGCGAGTGGCTCGACGCGCACGGCTACGACGACACGATCGCGTACGTACGGGCCATGGCGATCCGCATCCTGGAGGAGACCGGGCTCCTCCCGCACCTCAACCCCGGCGTGCTGTCCTGGACGGACTTCCAGCGCCTCAAGCCCGTCGCGCCCTCCATGGGCATGATGCTGGAGACGACCGCGACCCGGCTCTGGTCCGAGCCCGGCGGCCCCCACTACGGGTCCCCCGACAAGGAACCCGCCGTGCGGCTCAGGGTGTTGGAGGACGCCGGCCGGTCCTCGGTCCCCTTCACCTCCGGGCTGCTGCTCGGCATCGGGGAGACCCTGGAGGAGCGCGCCGAGTCCCTCTTCGCGCTGCGGCGCGTGGCGCGCGCGTACCACTCCGTCCAGGAGCTGATCATCCAGAACTTCCGCGCCAAGCCGGACACGGCGATGCGCGGGATGCCGGACGCCGAGCTCGACGACCTCGTCGCCACCGTCGCCGTCGCCCGGCTCATCATGGGCCCCTCCGCCTGCCTCCAGGCCCCGCCGAACCTCGTCGACTCCGAGTACGAGCGCCTGATCGCCGCCGGCATCGACGACTGGGGCGGGGTCTCCCCGCTCACCATCGACCACGTCAACCCGGAGCGGCCCTGGCCGCAGATCGAGGAGCTCGCGGAGAGGTCCCGCGCCGCCGGGTTCGAGCTGCGTGAACGGCTCTGCGTGTACCCGGAGTTCGTCCAGCGCGGCGAGCCCTGGCTCGACCCCCGGCTCCTCCCGCACGTCCGCGCCCTCGCCGACCCCGAGACCGGCCTCGCGAACCCCGACGCGCCCGTGCGCGGCCTGCCCTGGCAGGAGCCCGACGAGGCGTTCACCGCGAGCGGCCGAACGGATCTGCACGCGACCATCGACACCGAGGGCCGCACGGGCGACCGGCGGGACGACTTCGACGAGGTGTACGGGGACTGGGAGGCGCTCCGCGAGACGGTAGCCGCCGCCAGGCGGCGGGAGGAAGCGCCCGAGAGGGTCGACGCCGACGTCCGCGAGGCGCTGTCCGTCGCCGCCGACGACCCGACGAAGCTCACCGACGCCCAGGCGCTCGCCCTGCTGCACGCGGACGGCCCGGCGCTCGACGCCCTGACCCGCATCGCGGACGACGTCCGGCGGGCCGCGGTCGGCGACGACGTCACGTACATCGTCACGCGGAACATCAACTTCACCAACGTCTGCTACACCGGCTGCCGCTTCTGCGCCTTCGCCCAGCGCCGCACCGACGCCGACGCGTACACCCTCTCCCTCGACCAGGTCGCGGACCGCGCCCAGCAGGCCTGGGAGGTCGGCGCCGTCGAGGTCTGCATGCAGGGCGGCATCCACCCCGACCTGCCCGGCACCGCCTACTTCGACATCGCGCGCGCGGTGAAGAAGCGGGTCCCGGGGATGCACGTCCACGCCTTCTCCCCGATGGAGGTCGTCAACGGCGCGAGCCGCACGGGCCTCTCGATACGGGAGTGGCTGACGGCGGCGAAGGAGGCGGGCCTCGACTCGATCCCGGGCACGGCGGCGGAGATCCTCGACGACGAGGTCCGCTGGGTCCTGACGAAGGGCAAGCTGCCGACGGCGACGTGGATCGAGGTCGTCAAGACCGCGCACGAGCTGGGCATCCGCTCCTCCTCCACGATGATGTACGGGCACGTGGACCAGCCCCGGCACTGGCTCGGCCACTTCCGCACCCTCTCCCGCATCCAGCAGGAGACGGGGGGCTTCACCGAGTTCGTGACCCTCCCCTTCATCCACACCAACGCGCCCGTCTACCTCGCGGGCATCGCCCGCCCCGGCCCGACCGCCCGCGACAACCGCGCGGTCATCGCCATGGCCCGGCTCCTCCTCCACCCGCACATCCCCAACATCCAGACCAGCTGGGTGAAGCTGGGCACGGAGGGCGCGGCGGAGATGCTCCGCTCGGGCGCCAACGACCTGGGCGGCACGCTGATGGAGGAGACCATCTCCCGGATGGCGGGCTCCAGCTACGGCTCGTACCGCTCCATCCGCGACCTGGAGGCGATCGCGGCGACGGCGGGCCGCCCGGCGAAGCCCCGGACGACCCTGTACGGCGAGGTCCCGGAGGAGCGGCAGCAGACGGCCCGCGCGTCGGACGGTCACCTCCCGGAACTGCTCCCGGTCCTTCCGCAGGAGTAGCCGCTGCGTGGTGCCCCTCCCCGTACCGGGAACGTGGTCAAAAGTGGACTGAAGGGCGTCGGATCACATAACGTTCTGCGCCCCGAACGGGCGTACCCGGTCCATTACAGTGCTGCGCAGACCGGTCTACGGGGGAGGGCACATCGTGGCCACGACAGCCGCGGCCGTGTGGGGCCGCGCCGAACAGCAGGACTTCCGGGCCCGCGTACGGGGCTGTCTGCTCGGTGGGGCCCTCGGCGACGCCCTCGGGGCGGGAGCGGACGGCCGCACGCTCGTGGAGCTGCGCGAGGCCCACGGACCTGACGGACTCGCCGACCCCGTTCCCGCGTTCGGCCGCCGCGGCGCCGTCACCGCCGCGACCCAGATGGCCCTCTTCACCGTCGACGGCCTCATCCGCGCCCAGGTCCGCCGCGACACCGGCGCCTGGCACCCGCCCACCGACGTCCACCGGGCGCATCTGCGCTGGGCCGCCACCCAGCGCGACTGGGGCCCCGACGAGCGCCGCAAGGACAACGGCTGGCTCGCCCGCGAGGAGTGGCTCTACGCCCGCCGCAACCCGCCCCGCGCCTGCCTCACCGGCCTCGGCGACGACCTCCTCGGCACCCTCGACAAGCCCAAGAACCCGGACGCCGCCGACTCCGGCGCCCTGGCCCGCTCGGCCCCCTTCGGGCTGCTCGTCGGCTGGGAGCCGCAGCTCGTCTGCCAGCTCGCCGTGGAGTGCGCCGCGCAGACGCACGGCGCCCCGGCCGCAGGACTCGCGGCGGGCGCCCTCGCGGTCACCGTCCACGGCCTCGCCCGCGGCGGCTCCGTCGAGGCGGCGGTGGCCCGCGCCCTGGAGCAGCTCGCGGTGCGCCCCGGCCACGAGCCGGTCACCGAGGCGCTGGGCCGCGCCCTCGGAGCCGTACGGGAGGGGGTGCAGGGCGCGGACCGGGTGACGGCCCTCGGGGCGGGGGAGGACCGGGCCGAGGGGCAGCTGGCGGCGGCCGTCTACTGCGCCCTGGTCGGCGAGGACGTACGGCACGGGCTGCGGCTCGCCGTGAACCACGACGGGCCCTCGGCGGTGACGGGCGCGCTCACCGGCGCGCTGCTCGGCGCCCTGCACGGCGAGACGGCCCTCCCGCCGGCCTGGCTGGCCGACCTCGAGGGCCGCGCGACGGTCCTGGAGCTCGCGGACGACTTCTCGATGGAGATGACCCAGGGAGCGGCCCTGCACACCCCCGCGGAGTCCTCGCCGGGCTGGCTGGCGCGCTACCCGAGGGGATGAGCCGGGCGCTCAGCGCATCAGTTCCCCCGCGTTGACGAGCAGCGACTGCCCCGTGATCGCCCGCGCCCGGTCCGAGGCGAGGAAGGCCGCCGCCTCCGCCACGTCCCCGTCCGTCGCGAGTTCCGGCAGTGCCATCCGTTCGGTGAGCCGGGCCAGCACCTCTGCCTCCGGCAGCCCCTCGGTGTGCGCGGCGAACCGGACGTACGCCTGGACCGGCGGCCCCCACATCCAGCCCGGCAGCACGGTGTTGACCCGGATCCGGTGCGGCCCCAGCTCGTGCGCGAGCGAGTACATCGCCGAGGTCAGCGCCCCCTTCGAGGCCGCGTACGCCGCCTGCCGCACCTGCGAGGGCGCGGCGATCGCCGACTGCGTCCCGATCAGGACGACGGAACCGCCCCGCTCCTTGAGGGCCGGCAGGCAGGCCCGGGTCATCCGCAGCGTGCCGAGCAGATTGACGTCGAGCACCCCCTGCCAGGTCGCGAAGTCCGCGTCCTCCAGACCCCCGAAGTACGAGTCCCAGGCGGCGACGTGCACCACCGCGTCGATCCCGCCGAAGCGCTCCACGGCGAGCGCGGCCAGCGCCTCGCACTGCTCCTCGTCGGTGATGTCCGTGACCCGGTACGCGGTACGGCGCCCCTCCGGGTCGATCTCGGCCGCGGACTTGGCGAGGTTGGCCCCGGTGCGCGCGCCGAGCACCGCGTGGCCCCCGTCCCGCACCACCGTCTCCGCGATCCGGTGCCCGAGCCCGGCGCCGACCCCCGACACGACGACCGTCTTCCCCTGGAGCAGCATTCGGACCCTCCCCGACCCTGGTCAAGCATCTGACGGTCCGTCAGAGTAGGTGGCTGTCACCGACAAGGGAAGACATGCGGAAGGGGTACGGGAGTGAGCGAGGAGACCCACAGTGAGACGTACGCGGAGCTGGCCGCCGTCGGGCCGTACGGCGTGCGTCCCGGCCACGCGCTGATCACCATGGTGGAACCGCACCCGGGCCACGAGTACGCGTACAACCGCTGGTACGAAGATGATCATTACTACGCAGGCGCCATGGCCATGCCCTGGATGTACGCCGGCCGGCGCTGGGTCGCCACCCGCGAGCTCCAGGAGCTCCGCGTCCCCGAGAAGTCCGCCGTCGCCCGGCCGGTCACCGCCGGCTGCTACCTGTCCACGTACTGGATCACCGAGGGCCGCTACGACGACCACATGAAGTGGACCGTCGGCATCAACAAGCGCCTCAACCGGGACTCCCGCGTCCACCACGAGCGGACCCACGTCTTCACCTCGTTCCAGGACCACGAGGCGACCGTCTACCGCGACGGGGCCACCGGCCCGCGCGACTTCCACGCCCTCGACCACCCCTACGCCGGCCTGATCCTCCAGGTGATCGACGCAGAGGGCCCGGAGGGGCGGGCGGAACTGCTCGACCGGCTGCGGAGCCGGGAGCTGCCCCGCCGGCTCACCGGCTCACCGGCGGCGATGGTGACGGTCTTCCGGCCGACCCCGCTGCCCGGCGACCGCATGACGTACGTGAAGCAGGTCGAGGGCGTCGACACCCGGCTGACCCTGCTGTGGTTCCTCGAGGAGGACCCCCGCGCGTGCTGGACGGAGCACTTCGCGGACCTGGAGTCCCTGGGGGACGGGGGAGGCCGGGTGGAGCTCGTGGCTCCGTTCATCCCGACGGTCCCGGGGACGGACCGCTACGTGGACGAACTGCGGTGAGTCCGTCCGGTTCCCGGGGGCAAAGGCCGAGCCCCCTCGGCCAGGACGGCGGACCGGTCGAGAGGGCTCATTCGTACTGCTGGTGACGGCGTGCGCGCACCGGGGCTCAGAGGGCCCCGTTGCTCACCTCGCCGACGAAGGCGTTCCACGATCCCGGACCGAAAGAGAGGGACGGGCCCTCGGGCGCCTTGGAGTCACGCACCGCGATCGCGGTCACGACGGGGGACTTGACCTCGACGCAGGCCCCGTTCCCGCCCGAGTACGAGGACTTCGTCCAGGTGTCCGTACCACCCTGAATAATCGCCATGCTGCTCACTCCGGTTCTGCCGAGTAGTGTTTCGCGCCAACGTTCTTGATGGCGTGATCGACGCTACTCGCCGGTCCCGTCCGGCGGGACCGGCGTTCACACGTCCGAGTGGCATATTCCAGCTGTGCTTCCGTGGGAACGATCGCCCGGTGTACCGTGCCTCACCCGCCCCGGGGCGATCATCCCTGGGCGTGCTTCTTCGCCATTTTCGCGATGAACTCCCGCGTCTGGTCGACGTTCAGCGCCTGCGCCCTGAGGTGCTCGTACATCACGGAGTACTTCCCGACGTCCTGCGCCTTCTCCAGGTACAGGTCGCTCGTCACGCCCTCGATGTACACGACGCTGGAGTCCGAGGTGTCCGGGAACTCAAGGATCGAGTACTGCCCGCTGATCCCCGGGTGCGCGCCCATCTCGAACGGGATCACCTGCACGGTGACGTGCGGCAGGTGCGACTGCTCGATCAGGTGCTCCAGCTGGTCGACCATCAGCTGCCTGCTGCCCACGATCCGGTGCAGCGCGCCCTCGTCGATCACCGCCCACAGACGCAGCGGACGCTCCTCGTCCCGGATCCGCTCCTGGCGGCGGGTCCGCACCGTGACCCGCTTCTCGATCTCCGAGGGCGTCGACTCCGGCATCGCCCCGGAGATCACGGCCTCCGCGTACGCGGGGGTCTGGAGCAGTCCGGGGATGATCTGCGACTCGTACATCCGCAGGCTCTCCGCATCCGTCTCCAGACCGATGTAGACGCTGTACGGGATGTCGCCGAAGGCGTGCCACCAGCCCTGCTGGCGCGAGTCCTTGGCCATCTGCATGAGGGAGTCGACCATGCGCTCGTCCTCGACCTCGTACACGCCGCACAGGTCCCGGACGTCACGCTGGCTGATGGAGCGACGGCCGTTCTCCAGCCGGCTGATCTTGGACTGGGAGACGAGGAGACGCTCGGCGACCTGCTCGGCCGTCATGTTCTTCGCCTCGCGGAGCTTGCGCAGCTCCTGGCCCAATCGGCGTCGCCTGACGGTGGGGTTGACGTTGGACGCCACGGAAACTGCACCTCCGGCTGTCTGCTGCGTAGCTGTGAGTATCTACCGCTTGGCAGACTGCCACCAATGGCCGGGTGCGCGCTGGGAAACCAGGACAACGCACATGTGCGGGGCGGCCGTCCAGACCGCCCCGCACACCTGTGCGGCTCCCGGGATGGTTCCAGGGGGACTCGGTGGTACTCGGTGCTGCTCGGTGGTTCTTGGTGCCGGGTTCGTGGCGCCGGGTGCTTGGTGCTTGGCGCCGGGTGCTTGGCGCCGGGTGTTCTGTGCTCTGTGCTCTGTGCCGCTCGTCGCGCGAGCGTCAGTGCGCGACCGCGCGGGCCATGCTGCCGCGAGGCTGCGCCGGGACGCCCGCGGCGCTCCGGCGCGGCTGCGCCGCCGCACCGTTCTGGACGTCCATCACGGCGTGCGCCACGAGTCCGCCCATGGGGTCGTGCCGGATCAGGTCGCGCAGCCGGGACCGCGACGACCGTCCTTCGTTGCCGGGGTAGAGGTGCTTCCCGAGACCGACCGCATGGGCCAGCGCGGCAAGCGCCGCGGTCCGCGGGTCCGGCGGTACGCCGGTGCGGATCGCACTGTCCAGCCGGGCACGGATCTCCCGACTGATCGCCGTGTCCGTCGCCTGGTAGCGAGTCGTCGGCAACACCCCGCACATCTGGCCCTCCACGGCATGCACCATGCCGCATCGCTCCAGATGCGAGAGATACGTCTGACGGAGCCCCAGCCGGGGCCCGCCGATCCAGTGGACGGCCCGAACCGGGCTGCCGCGCCTGCGCAGCAGTTCCAGCGCGGAGTCCAGTGTCGGATCTCCGGTCGGCCGTGGCATCACCACGGCGATACGATCCCCGTCAGGGGCTATCCGGCCTGCCAGAGCCAGCTCCACTAGCTGTGCTCCGGCCAGACCGAGGTCGAGCGACTGCGGCTGCGCTGTGGTACCCGTGGTCGGGTCCAGAGCGAGCAACAGAAGCTCTTCCGGAATAGTTCTGCGGCTCCTGCCCATCCATGCCTCCCCGCGTGGATGAATGACAGGGTGACCCCTCTCACATTCATCTGTCGAGAGCGCCTGGGTGGTTCATCCGGGAACCGGCAGGTATGTCGTTCTCGTCTAGCACGGGAGCCAAGGGGTTCACACAGGACACTGGTAGACGGTTCGGACGTACGTATGACGCATGGAGGAGGCACGGTGGCGGGCGAGTCCCCCGACAAGGCGGAGCAGCAGGGGTCGTCTCAGGAGACGGCGGCCTCGGGCGGCGGCGGCCGGGATCCTCGGCTTTCCGTGCTCCGTGAGTCAGACGCTCCGTCGTCCTCGGCGGTTCAGGTGGACCAGCCGACGGCCGTGTTCAAGACCCTGGCCCCGCGCACGCCGGAGGACGACGAGCCGACGGCGGTTGAGCCGGCGTCGGATTCGGAGCCGAAGCCGGAGTCGAAGTCGGAGCCGGAGGGCGACCGTCTGAAGACGGCTGTGGCGGCGTGGGTCGCGACGGCGGAGGAGCCCGAGGAGCCGACCGAGGAGTCCGACGAGGACGGCGAGCCGGAGGACGACGGCGAGCCCGAGGACGAGACCGAGGCGGACGACTCCGAGGTCGAGGACGAGCCGCAGGGCGACGAGCCGGACGACGAGCCCGAGGACGGGCCCGAGGACGCGGACGACGAGTCCGACGACGAGTCGGCCGAGGAGTCGGCCGAAGCGCCCGAGGAGCCCGTCGAGGACAAGGCGCCCTCCGCGTCCTGGTTCGCCGCGCGGAAGCCCGCCGCCGACGAGAAGCCGGCGGAGCCCGAGGCGACCTCGGACTCCTCCGAGGACGAGAAGTCGGACGACGAGTCGGACGGTGACTCGGGCGAGGAGCCGGACGAGGAGCCGGACGAGGAGCCCGTCGACCAGCCGACGACCATGTTCAAGATGGTCCGGCCGCCCGTCGTGGACCAGCCGACGACCGCCCTGAAGCTCCCGTCGTCCCTGACCGCGGACTCCGACAGCGAGCGCACCAGCGTCTTCCGCGCGCTGCGCCCCGACATCCCCGCCGAGCAGAAGGCCGAGAAGGCCGAGAAGGCGGCGCAGGAGGCCGCCAAGGCCTCCGCCACCCCGACGGAGGCCCCCAAGGCTCCCAAGGCGCCCGAGCCCAAGGCGGCGGCCGCGCCCGCCCCCGTACCGTCGCGATCGGCGCTCTCCGAGCCGGAGCGGACCCGGCAGCAGCCGTTGCCGCCACTGCCGCCGCTCGACCTGCTCGCGGAGCTGACGAACACTCCGCCCCCGCCGCCGAGTGCCCTGCGGACGACCCTGAGACGGGTGCGGATCTGGACCCCGCTGGTCCTGCTCCTCCTGATCGTCTTTGCGATCGTGCAGATGGTCCGCCCGCTGCCCGCGCCCGCCCTCACGCTGTCGGCCGAGCCGACGTTCACCTTCGAGGGCGGCAAGCTGAACATGCCGTGGCCCAACGAGGGTCAGGGCGCCGTCGAGGTCGAGGGCGTCGGTTCCATGGGCGCGTACGGGGCGCAGAAGCCGGCCCCGATCGCGTCCGTGACCAAGACGATGACCGCGTACCTGATCCTCCGCGACCACCCGATCAAGGGGAAGCAGCAGGGGCCCGAGATCACGATCGACAAGAAGGCCGCCGACCAGGCGAAGCACGACTCGGAGTCGACGGCGCCGGTCCAGGAGGGCCAGACCTACACGGAGAAGGAGCTCCTGGAGCTCCTGATGATCCCCTCCGCGAACAACGTGGCCCGGCTCCTCGCGCGCTGGGACGCCGGTTCGGAGGCCGCGTTCGTCGAGAAGATGAACGCCGCCGCGAAGGACCTGGGCATGACCCAGTCCACGTACACGGACCCGTCCGGTCTCCTCGACAGCACCATGTCGACCCCGCAGGACCAGCTGAAGCTGGCGAAGGCGGTCATGCAGTACGACGTGTTCCGCGAGATCGTGAACATGCCGAACGTGACGGTGGACGGCATCCCCGGCCGGATCGAGAACAACAACAACATCCTGCTCCACCCGGGTGTGAGCGGCATCAAGACCGGCTCCTCCACCCCGGCCGGCGGCAACCTGCTCTGGGCGGCGAACACCGTCGTCGACGGCCAGAACCGCCGCATCCTCGGCATCGTCATGGGGGCGAAGGACGCCAAGCTGCTCATCGACAAGCTGCAGCTCGCCATCGACAACAGCCTCAAGCTGATCCAGCAGGCCCAGAAGGACGTCACCTCGGCGGCCGTGGTCAAGAAGGGCCAGGTCCTGGGCTACGTGGACGACGGCCTGGGCGGCCACACCCCGGTGGTCGCGACCAAGGAGCTCAAGGCGGTCGGCTGGCCGGGCCTCCAGGTGAAGCTGGAGCTCACGGACGGCGGCAAGGCCGTCCCGCACGCGGGCAAGGCGGGCGACGTCGTCGGCCAGGTGTCGATCGGTACGGGCGCCGGCAAGGTCAGCTCCCCGGTCGCCCTCCAGACGGACCTGGTGGAGCCCGGCTTCGACAAGAAGCTCACCCGAGTGGGCTGACGGCCCGGGCCGGGTGTCCGGC
>NZ_MWIG01000016.1:0-10436 GCF_002156145.1 Streptomyces sp. NRRL B-24572
CCCCCCGGACCCGCCACCACACTGGTCGTCCCTCCCCAGCGGACCGGCGAGGTCGCCGTGCTCCTCCCCCCGGACATCAGCCCGCTCGTCGGCCGGCACGCCGAACTCCTCGCCGTACAGGGCGGTCTCGCGGCCGCCGCCGAGCTCTCCATGCGCTCCGCCCCGGTACGCCTCCTCGTCACCGGACCCATCGGCTCCGGTAAGACCGCACTCGCGGTGCGGGCCGCCCACACCTGCTCCGACCTGTTCCCCGACGGCGTGCTCTTCGCCCGGGTCGCGGAGCAGGACGGAGCACCGCTCGGCGAGGACCAGGTGCTCACCCGGCTGCTGCACGGCCTCGGCCGCCAGCCCCCGCCCGGCACCGGCCTCGACGAACTGCTCCGGCTCTACCGGATCGGCACCCACGGCCGCCGGCTGCTGATCGTCCTGGACAACGTCCTGCCCGAGCAGGACATCGAACAGTTCGTGCCCAACAGCCCGTTCGCCGCCGTGGTCATCACCAGCCGCCACCGGCTGCCCACCGTGACCCACACGGACACCGTCTCCCTCGGCGCCCTGAGCACCACGAACGGGGTCGAGCTGCTCGCCGCGATCGGCGGCGAGGAGACCGTCCTCCAGGACCCGCCGGCGGCCCGCGCCGTCGTCGAGTTCTGCGACGGACTCCCCCTGGCACTGCGCCTCGTGGGCGCCAAGCTCGCGGCCCGGCCGGTCTGGTCCATCGGCGACCTCGCCTCCCGGCTCGCCAACCCGCACCGCCGGCTCGACGAACTGTCGTACGGGCCGCGGAGCATCCGGGAGCCCCTGATGGCGGTCGTCCGACAGCTGCCCGCCGAGGCCCGGGCGCTGCTGCCCCGGCTCAGCCGACTGACCGAGCCGGAGTTCGACGCCCGGATGCTGGCCGCCGACCCGGCCCAGGAGGCCGCCGTCGAAGAGCAGTTGGACCGGCTGGCCGACGCCTGGTTCGTGACCGCCTCGTCCCTCGACGACCAGGGCAGGACCCTCTTCACCCTCACCTCCTTCGCCCGGCTCGTCGCGGTCGACCTGGCGGCGGCCTGCCGGCAGCAGGACCAGAGGGAGCACGAGGAGCGCGAGGACGGGGAGCCGAACGCCTTCGGCGAACTGTCCACCTCCGGATCGGGGATCACCAAGCGGCTCTGAAGTCCGGAGGCGCGGCGGCCCCGGTGTCACCGGTACGCACCGGCGGCACCGGGGCCGTCACCCGCGGGAACCGTCCTCAGTCCGACATGGCCACCAGGATCCGGCGGGAGCCCTCGAAGGGGCGGCGCCCGTGGGCCGTCAGGACGTTGTCGATCAGCAGCACGTCGCCGACCCGCCAGTCCACGTCGACGGCGAGCTCGAGGCCGCGGTCGCGGATCTGGGTCACGTACGCGTCGGGGATGGGGGTGCCGTCGGCGAAGGTCACGTACTGCGGGAACTCCTCGGGCGGAAGGATGTCGTACAGCTCCTTCGCGGTCTCGTCGCCGAGGCCCGCCGGGTGCCACTGGTCGGCCTGGTTGAACCACACCTCGGCACCGGTCACCGGGTGGGTGGTGACCGCCTGCCGGAGCTGGCTGACCCGGATGCCGTCCGGGCCCCACTCCCACTCCGCCTCGGACTCGGCGAGGAAGCGCTCCACCTCCGCCCGGTCGTCGGTCTCGAAGGTGTCCTGCCAGCTCTTGCCGAGGCCGTAGCCGTCGTGCAGGTTCTGCACGTACCGGATGCCGCCGGCGAAGGCCTCGCGGACCTCGGCGTCGAGCGAGGCGAGCCACAGCGCGCCGTCCACGACCGGGGTGGCGCCGCCGGACTCGGCCGCCGTCTCGCAGTAGAAGGCGAGCCGGGCCGGCCAGCGGCGGGCGTAGTTCAGCTCGTTGTGCATGGAGATGGTGAAGCGCTGCGGGTACTCGGTGGAGGTGTAGAGGTTGCCCTTCACCCGGGTGCGGGGCGAGTTGCCGTGCACGTACGGCAGCCGGTTGGGCAGCAGGCGGTCGAGGACCGGCTCGACCGACTCGGGCGTCACGCCGAAGCCGCGGAAGACCAGCGCCTTGTGCTCGGTCAGCAGCTCGGTGAGGCCGTCGGCGCCCAGGTCGCCGAGGTGGTCGGCGAGCCCGCGGCCGCCGGCCTCGTCGGCGGTGATCTCGCGCGGGGTCCAGGCCCGGTCCGCCAGCGGTGCGGTGGTCATGAGGTCTCCTGTCTCTTCCGGTCCGTGGTGGGGATGCAGGTGGGGGTACGGGTCACCGGGCGGCGATCTCGTTGAGCTTCCCGAGCTTCTCGATGCCTTCGAGGACGGCCCGGGACTCCACGCCGAAGTCCACGAGGCAGCCGATCTCGTCGACGCCCAGCGCCTGGATGTGCGGCAGCAGTTCGGCGGCGCGCTCGACGCTGCCGAAGAGGCCGCCGGTCTCGAAGTAGCGGTCGAAGGCCCGGGCCGCGAGGTAGTCCATGTCGTCGGCGTTCAGCTGGGAGAGGTCCATCTCCTTGCCGGTGAACGATTTGGCGGTGAGGTTCGCCGAGCTCTTCAGGTAGTGGGTGAAGGGCTCGCGGACCAGCTCGCGGACCCGCTCCAGGTCGTCGCCGAGGAGGGTGTGCAGCATGAGCACCACATGGCCGGTCCAGCCGTCGTGCTCGGCGGCGGCGACCCGGCGGTACTCGGCGATCTTGCCGGCCACCTCCTCGAGGGTCTGGCCCAGGAGGTGGGTCAGGACGCCGGCCCGCATCCGGGCGGCCGCGCGGAAGGTGTCCACGCCGCCGGCCGAGGTCAGCCAGATCGGCAGCTCCCGCTGCACGGCGGGCGGATAGGCGCGGATCTCGACCGGACGTCCGAGGCCGTCGGCGGTGGCGAGCGCCTCGCCGCGCCAGAGCCGGCGCACCTCCTCTGCGGTGTCGCGGACGAGGGTGCGGCGCTCCGCGTAGTTCTCGGGCCGCAGGGCGAAGTCGACCGTGTTCCAGCCGGAGGCGAAGGCGACGCCCGCCCGGCCGCCGGAGAGGTTGTCGACGACCGACCACTCCTCGGCGATGCGCGCCGGGTGGTGGAGCGGGGCCACGACGCTGCCGGCCCGGATGCCGATGCGCTGGGTGCACATGGCGACCGCGGCGCCGAGGACGGCCGGGTTCGGGTAGGCCCCGCCGAAGGGGTCGAAGTGCCTCTCGGGCGTCCACACGGCGGCGAGCCCCGCCCGGTCGGCGAGCTTCGCCCCCTCGACCAGGAGCTCGTACCGGCCGGCTTGGCCCGGCGCGGTGCTGTCGTGCGCGAAGTAGAACAGGCTCAGGTCCATGATCGGTCCTTCGGGTGGGTCGGGTGGGACGACGGGAGAACGGGGCCGGCCGCTCCCGGGCCGGCACGGACCGGGCCCCGGGGGCCGTTCGGGCGGGCGGTACCGCCAGGCCGTTCAGACCGGGGCGGAGCCACGGGACCGTCCGGGCCGGGCGCCGCCGCGGAGTCGTTCAGGCCGGGGCGCCGCCGCGGGACTCCGGATCGGGAGCGTCGGCCGACGGGTCGGCAGGTGTGTCGGCGGTGGGTTCGGCGGTGGGGATTCTGGCCCTGCGGACGGACGGGACCAGGCCGGTGCTGAGGGCGACCACG
The DNA here is from genome assembly GCF_002156145.1 of Streptomyces sp. NRRL B-24572. Lineage (NCBI taxonomy): Bacteria > Bacillati > Actinomycetota > Actinomycetes > Kitasatosporales > Streptomycetaceae > Streptomyces > Streptomyces sp. NRRL B-24572. Next base: position 3,581 of record NZ_MWIG01000016.1, read on the forward strand.
GCCATGGCGACGGCCGTGAACCGCAGTGAGCGCGCCCCGTCGAAGGTCTCCAGGAGCCAGCCGCCGCCGAACGCGCCGACGGTCGCCCCGGCCGCGGTGACGAGCCCGGCGAGCGCCGCCACCCGCCCCTGGAGCCGGTCCGGGGTCGTGGTCATCTGGTAGACCGCGGTGGCCACCCCGAAGACCGCGCCGATCAGGTTCATGGCACCGAAGAGCAGGCCGAGCGCCACCGGCCCGGAGGCTGCCGACATGCCGCCCATCAGCACGGCCCACAGGGTGAAGCCGCCGACGAGGAGCGCCGGCATGGGCAGCCGGGCCATCCACCAGCGGGCGCTCAGCGCCCCGAGCACCCCGCCGCAGCCGCTGATGCCGAGCAGCAGGCCGACGGTGGACTCCGCATGGCCCTCCTCCTTGACGAGGACCACGACGAGGGCGAGCGAGACGACCTGGAGCAGCCCGGTGGCGAGGGCCACCAGAGGCAGCGCCGAGCGCAGCACGGGCTGGGTCCGCACCCAGGCGAGTCCCTCGGAGAGGTCCTCGCGGATCCGCCGCCGCCCCTCGGCCGCGGCCGGCCGGCAGTCGGCCCTGATGAGCCGGACGTTGACGGCCGCGACGACCGCGCCGAACGCGGCGGCGAGGTAGGGGCTCCAGCGGGACCAGGTGAACAGGACCGTGCCGGCGGGCCCGCCCAGGAGGCCCGCGATCCTGCCGCGGGCCTCGTTCTGAGCGAGCGCGGAGGGCAGCTGCCTGTCCGGTACGACGGTGCGGACCGCGGCCCGTTCGGCCAGGCTGGACACGATGGCCAGGGAGACGTCCGCGGCGATCAGCGCGAGGAGCGCGCCGATGCCGAGGACGTCGAGCAGGACCATGGCCGCCACCGCGGCGAGGACGGCCGTCCGGCCGACCGCGCACACCTGCATGACCCGGCGCCGGTCCCACCGGTCGACGAGCACGCCCGCCGGCAGCTGGACGACCGCGTACGGGAGGACGGCGGCGGCGGAGGCGAAGCCCACCGCCCGCGCCGAACCGCCCGACACCTGGAGCGCGAGCAGCGGGTAGCAGACCCCGCTCATCCGGGAGCCGAAGAACTGCAGCCAGTTGCCGGTCCACAGCAGGAGGAAGTCGCGGTTGCGGCGCAGGGGCACCGCCGCGACCGTCTTCTCGTCGAGAACGGTCATGCGCCGAGCCTGCGGGGTGCCTCTACGCCGTTCCTACTCTCGGTCCCGGCGTCGAGGGCGTCGAGCCGTTCGGCGAGGATCCGGCCGACGTGGGCGACGGGACCGGGGCGGGTCATCAGCCCTTCGTGGTCGGAGTCGACCGGATGGTTCTCGACGGTGCCGCCGACGTGCGGCGCCCAGGCCCGGTGGCCGCGCTCGCGGACGAGCGCCCCCTGGTTGCGTTCGGCGGTGAAGAACAGCACGTCGCCGGTGAACCGGCCCGGTTCGAAGGACCACATGAGCCGGGTGTTGTTGACGTACACGTCCTTCATGGCGAGGATCTCCCGCTCCTCGAAGTGGGCCATCGCCCGGTTCTCGCGCTTGAGGAACTCGCGGTAGCGCTCCAGGGGGAAGCGGTCGGCGGTGAGGTCGGACTCCTTGAAGTCGAAGCCGATCGCCCGCAGGTTCGCGGCGACGATGTCCGTCTCGCTGGGCGGCCGGGTGCCGACGGCGTCGGCCACCGGGTAGGCGTCGAGGATCGCGAGCAGTTCGACCCGCTCGCCCCGGCGCTCCAGCTCCGTGGCGATCGCGTGGGCGATGACGCCGCCGACCGACCAGCCCGCGATCCGGTACGGCCCCGAGGGCTGGGTCTCGCGGATGCGGTCGGCGTAGTCCGCGGCCATCTCCTCGATGGTGGCGGGCAGTTCGCCGGATCCGTCGGTTCCGCGGGCCTGGAGGCCGTACACCGGCCGGTCGGGTCCGAGGTGGGCGAGCAGGCCGAGGTAGCACCAGCTGAGTCCGGCGGCCGGGTGGACGCAGAACAGCGGCGGCCGGGAGCCGGCGGCTCGCAGCGGTACGAGGACGGCGTGCGCGTCCTGCCCGGCCGCCTCGGGGGCGAGTTCCGCGACGAGCGCGGCGACCGTGGGGGCCTGGAAGACGCGGCGGAGCGGCACCTCGACGCCGAGGACGGCCCGGATGCGGCCGGCCAGCCGGGTCGCGAGGAGGGAGTGGCCGCCCAGCTCGAAGAAGTTGTCGTCGACGCCGACCCGCGGCAGGCCGAGGACCTCGGCGAACAGGCCGCAGAGCAGCTCCTCCTGCGGGGTGGCCGGCGGCCGGCCGGCGCCGGCGGCGGCCCCGAAGTCCGGGGCCGGGAGGGCCTTGCGGTCCACCTTGCCGTTCGGCGTCAGCGGCAGGCCCTCCAGGGTGACGACCGCCACGGGCACCATGTGCTCGGGGAGGGTCTCCTGGAGCCGGGACCGCAGGGTGGCGCCGAGGGCGGCCTCGCGCCAGCGGGCGGGGTCGTTGGCGCGGGGACGGTCGGTGCCGGGCGCGGTCGCGGCGCGGTGGACGCCGACGAGCGCGAGCTCCCCGGCATGGGCGGCGTCGAGCGCGGGCTTCCCCGCGCGGGCGGCGTCGAGCCCGGACTCCCCGGTGTCGGCGAGCGCGGACCCCCCGGCGTGGGCGGTGTCGACGAACACGGCGTCGAGCAGGCCCTCCTCGCCTCCGGTGGCCGTGCCGGACCAGGTGACGGCCACCCGGTAGCCTGCGCTCTCGCCGAGCGCGTACAGCTCCTCCGGGTCGGTTCCGGACCCGGAGGACGGGGTCGCACCGGGGTCGCGGACCGTGCCGTCCTCGAAGAGGGCGCGGACGGCGTCGGCCTCGTCGAGGACCCGGCCGTTCGGGATGCCGGTGAGGCGGAGGGTCTCCGGCCGGCGCGCGGCCAGCTCCTCACGGAGCCCGTCGGTGCCGGTGACGTCGGTGCCCCAGGTGAGGACGGGCGCGTCGGCGACCGAGCGGACGGGGGTCCCGGCGGTGTGCAGCACCGCGTCGTAGCGGTAGCGGGTGAGCTCGTTGTGGTGGGTGCCCCGGCGGACCCGGAGGTCCACGCCCGCGACGGCCGGAACGGTCTCGTGCAGACCGGTGAAGTACGCGGGGGCGAGGAGGAGTTCCTTCTCGTGCGCGACGCTCCGCTCGACGGCCCGGCGCAGCTCCGCCGGGTCGGCGTCCGGTCCGGCGCCGCGCAGCTCCACGGCGCCGCGCAGGGTGCGCAGCGTGCGCAGGTCGCGCACGTCGCCGACGAAGAGGCTGCCGCCGGGGGCGAGCAGTCGTGCCGCCTTGGCGAGGACGTCGGTGAGGTAGTCGGCGCTCGGGAAGTACTGGACGACGGAGTTGAGCACGACGAGGTCGAAGTGGCCGGCCGGGAGCCCGTCGGTGTCGTGGGCCGGACGGGTCTCGAGGCGGACCTTCGCGGCGAGTTCGGGGTGCGCCTCGACCTGGGTGCGGAGCCGGTCGACGACCGCTCCGGAGAGGTCGGTGCCCCAGTAGCTCTCGCAGTGCGGGGCGACGTGGGCGAGGATCAGGCCGGTGCCTGCGCCGATCTCCAGGACGCGGCGCGGCCGCAGTTCGAGGATCCGGTCGACGGTGGCGGCCCGCCACTCGCGCATCTCCGCGAGCGGGATCGGCTCGCCGGTGTACGTGCTCTGCCAGATGCCGAAGTCCTCGCCGAAGGTGTCGGAGCCGGGTTCGCCGTAGAGCGCGTCGTAGGCGGCCTCCCAGGCGTCGACCTGCTGGGCCTCGCTCTCGGTGTCGCGGCCGCCGTCGCCGGAGCCGGGGACGGCGTAGGCGACGAGCCGCTTGTCCCCGGGGGTGTCCTCGCGGGCGACGACCACGGCCTGGGCGACCTCGTCCTGGGCGGTGAGCGCGGCCTCGATCTCGCCGAGCTCGATGCGGAAGCCGCGGACCTTGACCTGGTGGTCGGTGCGGCCGATGTAGTCGAGGACGCCGTCCCTGGTCCAGCGGACGAGGTCGCCGGTGCGGTACATGCGACTGCCGGAGGGGCCGTACGGGTCGGCGACGAACCGTTCGGAGGTGAGGCCGGCGCGGTTCAGGTAGCCGCGGGTCACACCGGTGCCCGCGATGTACAGCTCGCCGGCGACTCCCGGGGAGACGGGGCGCAGTCCGGCGTCGAGCACGTACACCCGGGTGTTGCCGATCGGGCGGCCGATCGGGGGCAGGGCGCAGGTGTCCGCGTCGAGGGCCGCGGCGGTGGACCAGATGGTGGTCTCGGTGGGGCCGTAGACGTTGGTGAGGCCGCCGCCGAGCCCGTACAGGGTGCGGCCGAGCGGGCCGGGCAGGGCCTCGCCGCCGACGAGCTTGGCGAGGCCGCGCAGCACCTCGGGGCGGGTGGCCGTGAGGCTCTGCCAGGCGGTGGGGGTGGCCTGCATGGCGGTCGCGCCGGACTCCTCGACGAGGCGGGCGAGCGCGACGGGGTCCTTGACGGTCTCCCGGTCGGCGAGCACGAGCCGGGCGCCGTGCAGCAGCGGCACCCACAGCTCCAGGTTGGAGATGTCGAAGCCGATGGTGGTCACGGCGAGCAGCCGGTCGGTGCCGTCGAGCGCCATCCGGTCCTGCATCGTGTGGATCAGGTTGGCGAGGTTGGCGTGGGTGACGACGACGCCCTTGGGGCGGCCGGTGGACCCGGAGGTGTAGATGACGTACGCCGGGTTCCCGGGGCGCGGCGGCGCGGGCCGGTCGCCCGGCGGGGCGGTCTGTGCCGTGGTGCCGTCGAGCAGGGCGGCGGTGGCCGGTTCGTCGAGGACGAGCCGGGGGACCCCGGCGGTTCCGGGGGCGCCGTCGGCGGTGGCGCGGTCGGTGAGGACCAGGGCCGGGGCGGCGTCCGCCAGCATGTACGCGACCCGGTCGGCCGGGTACTCGGGGTCGACCGGCACGTAGGCCGCGCCCGCCTTGAGGACGGCGAGGAGGGCGGTGACCATGTCGGCGGACCGGGGCAGCGCCACGGCCACCAGGTCCTCCGGGCCGACGCCGCGCTCGGCGAGCGCGAGCGCGAGGCGGTCGGAGCGGGCGTCGAGCTCCTCGTAGGTGAGGGTGGTGTCCGCGAAGGCGAGCGCGGTCGCGTCCGGGGTGCGGGCGGCCTGGGCGCGGAACAGTTCGGGCACGGTCCCGGCCGGCAGGGCGCGGGCGGTGTCGTTCCAGTCGGTGAGGACGCGGCGCCGCTCGCGGTCGGGCAGCACGTCGAGGGCGCCGACCGGGGCGTGCGGCCGCTCGGCGACGGCGGTGAGCACGCCGACGAGCCGGTCCGCGAGGGCCTGGGCGGTGTCGCGGTCGAAGAGGTCCGTGGCGTATTCGAGGACACCGGCGATGCCCCCGGGGGCGCCGTCGGCGGTGTGCCGCTCCCCCAGCAGGAACATCAGGTCGAAGCGGGCGACGCCGGTGCCGACGCCCTGGCCGGTGGCGGCGACGTCCGGCAGGGCGCCGGGCTCCCGGTCCGGTTCGGCCGGGGTGCCGCGCCGGGCGACGTTGTCGAAGGTGAGCATGGTCTGGAAGAGGGGGTGCCGGGCCATGGAGCGGGCCGGGTTGAGGACGTCGACCAGCCGCTCGAAGGGCACGTCCTGATGGGCGTAGGCGGTGAGGTCGGTCTCGCGGACCCGGGCGACGAGCTCGGCGAAGCTCGCGGTGCCGTCCACCTCGGTGCGCAGGACGAGGGTGTTGGCGAAGAAGCCGACGAGGTCTTCCAGGGCGTCGTCGGTGCGGCCGGCGATCGGGGTGCCGATGGGGATGTCGGTGGCGCCGCTGAGCCGGGACAGCAGGGTGGCGAGGGCGGCCTGCACCACCATGAAGAGGCTGGCGTGGTGGTCCCGGGCCAGTTCGGCGAGCCGGGCGTGGGTCTCGGCGGGGACCTCGACGGCCAGGACGTCGCCGCGGTACGAGGCGACGGCCGGGCGGGGCCGGTCGGTGGGCAGGTCCAGTTCCTCGGGCAGGCCCGCGAGGGCCTCGCGCCAGTGGGCGAGCTGCCGGGAGACCAGGCTCTCCGGGTCGTCCTCGGAGCCGAGGAGCTCGCGCTGCCACAGGGTGTAGTCCGCGTACTGCACCGGCAGCGGCGCCCAACCCGGGGCGTCGCCCGCGCAGCGGGCGGCGTAGGCGGCCTTCAGGTCGCGGACGAGGAGCGGCATGGACCAACCGTCGGTGGCGATGTGGTGGACGAGGAGCAGCAGGACGTGCTCGTCGGGCCCGGTCTCGAAGAGGCGGACGCGCAGCGGCGGTTCGGTGCCGACGTCGAATCCGTAGCGGGCCTCCCGCTCCAGTTCGGCGCGCAGGCCGTCCTCGGTGGTGCGGACGGTCTCCAGGTCCGGTACGGCCCGCTCGGGGGCGAGGACGGTCTGGTACGGACCCTCGGCGTCCTCGGCGAAGACCGTACGGAGCGTCTCGTGGCGCTCGACGACGTCGGCGAGGGCGGCCCGCAGCGCGTCCCGGTCGAGCGCGCCGGAGAGGCGCAGTCCGGTCGGCACGTTGTAGGTGGGGCTGCGGCCCTCGAAGCGGTTGAGGAACCACAGGCGCTGCTGGGCGAAGGAGAGCGGGACGCGGTCGGGCCGGGGGCGGGCCGTGAGCCGGGCGCGGGCGCCGCCCGCGGCGTCCAGGACCTCCGCGAGTCCGGCGACGGTCGGCGTCTCGAAGAACTGGCGGATGCTCAGTTCCTTGCCGAGCGTGGCACGGACACGGCCGACCAGGCGGGTGGCGAGGAGGGAGTGGCCGCCGAGGGCGAAGAAGTCGTCGTCGACGGTGACCTGCGCGACGCCGAGGACTTCGGCGAACAGGCCGCAGAGGATCTCCTCCTGCGGGGTGCGCGGGGCCCGGCCGGCGCTCCGCGTGCCGTACTCGGGCGCGGGCAGCGCGGCCCGGTC
>NZ_MWIG01000160.1:0-540 GCF_002156145.1 Streptomyces sp. NRRL B-24572
CGACGTCAGCTCCTTGGCCTGGTACCAGAGCAGGCCCATGCCGCCCTCGGACTCCAGGGTGCCGTCCTTGATGCCGAACTTCCCGGGCCCGGCCTGCTTCCAGCCGTCCAGGGTCCGGCCGTTGAAGATCTTCCGGTAGCCCTTGTCCGGCTTGCAGTCGGCCTTCACCTGGCCGGTGGCGTACCGCAGGCCGCCCAGGAGGTGGGCGCGGAATGCCTCTTGCCCATGCAGCTCGACCTGGCGCCGCTCACCGGTCATCCCGCTGGCCTCGGCCCACAGGCCCCAGGCCAGCGAGGTGGCGGCGAGGCCCTGGGCCTGGCGGTGGCGGGCCAGGGCGTCCAGGAAGGAGTTGGCCGCCGCGTAGTTGGCCTGCCCGGGGCCGCCCATCAGACCCGCCGACGAGGAGAACAGCACGAACGCGGACAGCTCGCGCTCGCGGGTCAGCTCGTGCAGGTTCCACGCACCGTCGACCTTGGGCGCCAGGACCGAGGAAACCCGTTGCGGCGTAAGCGATCCGATCGCGCCATCGTCGAGCACTCC
>NZ_MWIG01000161.1:0-31351 GCF_002156145.1 Streptomyces sp. NRRL B-24572
CCCCGGGAGACCGCACCGCCCCCGGCCGGCCCCCGGGAGACCGGCCCCATGACGGACGACACTCCTCCAGACCTCTTGGAGGACCTGCGGGCGCTGCACCTGGCCGTGGCCGGCAACTGCGTGTACTGGCAGATGCTGGCCCAGGCCGCCGCAGCCACCCGGGACCCCCGCCTCACCGAGCTCGTCGAACACTGCGAGCCGCAGGCGCAGCGCCAGCTCCGCTGGACCGAGAGCACGGTCAAGAGCTTGGCGGCTCAGCTCCTGACGGCTTCCTGAACACCTCACAGGCATCCGGCCTTGGGACTGGTGGTGGGCCCACGTGTCGAGGTGTCGCGTATTCGTCAGCGGAGACGTGTGCACGCCCTGGTGGCGTGATGGACGGTGACGTTCGCCGCCGTTCGGGTCGGACGCCTGCTTGCGGGCTGCCTCGATGAACCGCCAGAACTGCTGCTTGTTCATGGCGGCAGAGCATGCCACCCGGTTCTGGCATCGGGCAGGTCCCAAAAGACCCGCCCACCGGACCAGCCACATCGCTCCCGTCGGCGTGTACGGTCGCCGGGCGCATCTCGGCTCCAGGTTCCTCCGGCTTCGGTGACCGCGGTTCATCGGGCGTCCGGGCCGGCGGCCGGGAAGAGCCACTGTGCGCTTCTGCTGCCGGCGTGGGGCAGGTGCCGGCGGGACCGGATGTGGGCCCGTATCACGTCGGCGACGGGCTCCGGCAGCGGGGACGGCGGGTCTCCCGATCGGACGACGGTGACGGTGGTCCCGTCGGCGGCAGTCTGCGGCCGCTGCGCGCCCCGACGCGACCGGACCGGATGGCGACGAGGACCGCGATCAGGAGTGAGCGGTTCGATGATCTTGCGGAGCTCGCGGGCTCCGCGACGTGACATTGCTCGGATCACGCCGTCGAGCAGGGCACGGCCTTCGAGAGGGTTACCGCAGCAGTACCAGTGCACGTTGCCGAACTCATCGTCGTGCCAGAGCTCGCGGGCAGGCCGGTGGACGTAGTCCTTCCACAGGCGCAATGCCGAGTTGACGTCCCCCGGCCGGAGGTAGTTCCGCGTGCGTTCAAGGCGAACGATCTCGGACAGCGCTCGCGGCGAGAGGCGGTCGATGGCCGGCCTCGGGCGGTGTGACTGCTGCCGGTCCGGAATTCCGGCCCGGATGTGTCCTGGCCGTCTACGCGGCATGGGCCTTTCGGTTGGTCGTCATGCCGCGCATGGTGCCACAAGGTCGAACGGGGTCTCGAACGCGTTCGCTCGCCCGGGGATTCGCCGGACGTGGGAGCGGCCTTCGTCTGCTCATGTGCTCCGACCAAGGAGTACGCGTGACCACGACGAAGGCCGCGAGGGTGAGGCTGCTGCACCACGAAGTCCGGCGGGAAGCGTTCGCGGAAGCGTCACGTTTCAGGGGCGAGTTCTACGAGTGTCTGACCGCCCGGCGCGATGAACTGTTCGAGCTGGCGGACGCGGTGCTGTGTGCTGACGGCGCGGTGAAATCCCCGGTGGACCTGACGCTGCCGCCCGAGCACCGTCGTGGGTACGGAGCGATGTACGGCGGTCTGAACCACGGCCGGATCGACCGGCTGGTGGGCGGCGTAGGACACCCGCCGGGCCAAGAAGACGCCCAAGCCGCTGGAGCAGCTGCTCGCACGGCGGCACACCTCCGCGATCCTCCGCTTCGGGCAAAAAATGGTCGACGGACTGCTGGAGCGGTGCCGAGCCGCAGGGAAGACGATCCGGGAGCAGGTCGGCCCCCGGGGGGCACACCGTGCTCGCCGCCGTCGACACCGCAGCGGTCTCCTTCATCCTGCGCCGCGCCTTCGCCCGCCACCACGTCCTGGCCGAAGCCCGCCGGCACCCGGTGGAGGCCCTGGGCGGCCACGCCTTCCCGCCCGGTCTGGACGACTACATCGCCGACAAGGCCCTGGCCCGCCACTCCCGCCAGCTCACCGTTACCCGGCCCGGCCGCCAGCCCCCGGCCCCCGGCCAGCTCACGTACACCGCCGGCTTCGCCTGGCCCCACCGGGGGTGGAGCGCCGACACCCACGGCAAACCACCCAGGGAGTCGAGCCGGTACGAGCGGGCACGGGTCGTCGGCCTCGCCTTGCGGAACGCGATCCGCGACGCCCGCCCCTCGCGCGGGACGGCGCCCCGGCGCAGCAGGCCGCCGCAGTCCACGTCCATCAACAGGCCGCGATGCCTGAGGAGCACCGGGAGGGCCGTACGACCGAAACCGCGAGGTGGCTGCACACACCGAAGAACCTCGCCCGGCTGGCCGCCTTCACCAAGGCCGCCGAAGCTCGCGCCCGCACTGTCGGCGAGGGGCAGCAGCCCGAGCAGTCGGCCAAGGACGCAGGCGACGCCGCCCGCCACCAGCACCATACGACGCAGCCCGACCAGGGCAAGGGCGGCGGTGATCGGCACCGACAAGAGGAGCGACACCAATCCCGCGCCGAGCAGGGCAGTGCGCCCGCGAGGAAACACTGAGCGGCGCTGAGAAATCGCCTGTGCAACCATCGGGCTCGGCCTCTTCGAAGGCCCGGCCCGATGCCGTGGCCAGTCCTACCGCCTGGCGGTGACGAATTGCTCCCACCGGTGCTGCCAGCCGATATGCGCCGAGCTCTCCGGGGCGGGCACGCTCTTCGGGCTCCGAGTCGGACGCCTCCGGCGGTCAGCGGGGCCACCTCTGCTCAGCCGGGCCGAAGCCGAAGAGATCGGAAGACCCCGTGGTTTCCAGCAGCCGCACCATCTGGTGGCTGGGAGCGGCCAGGGTGATGCTCTTCCCCGATTCGAACGCCAATTCCCTGGCGGCCAATAGCAGATTGAGACCGGTCGAATCACAGAACGAAGAATTCTGGAGGTCGACGATGACTTCAGTGCCACGCGGCGCCCGGGCGACACCGTCAAGGAGCAAGGACCGCAACTCGACCGAGTGATCCAAGTCCAAGTCGCCGCTCACCCACACGACGAAAGAGCGGGGGGAACGTCCTTCGGCTTCGGGTTCGGCTTCGGATTGCCCAGTCCGCTCCTTGTCAGAGGTCATGACGCACCTCCTCCTCATGACGGCGACTGCCCTGTTTCCGAGGCCCCATGCGGATCTTTCCCGGGTCACTGCCGGAGGACGGTGGGGGCTCAGATCATCCGGTTTCCTTCTTGCTTGCGGGAGTGCGCATGACGTCGTCCCGCCCACAGAGCAGCCTCCTCCACCTGGCCGGAGGTGAGACGGGATTCCCGTTCCAGATCGGCGAGACCTCTGCCTCGGGGATGTCTGGTCCGTATGCGGACCAGACGTTCCGCCCACGGATCCGACTGGACGTTCCTGACGAACCACGCCCGCGTCCTGCTGTCCGTCGCCCGCGACCCCGACGTGCGACTCCGCGACGTAGCGGCCGTATGCGGACTGACGGAGCGCACCGGGCAGGCGATCGTCTCGGACCTCGAGGCTGCCGGATACCTCACGCGCAGCCGGGCGGAGGACGCCCGCCGGAACCGCTGCACGATCGCTTCCGACTCTCCCTTCCGCCACCCTGCCGAAGCCGGCCATGAGATCGCCGGCCTCCTGCGGCTCCTCGCCGATCCTCAGGCCGGGGCAGACCGCTCCGCTCCCCAGCAGGTGCAGAACTGAGCGCTCTCGGCGAAGACGACCAAGCAGTCGAGGGAGGGGGCGGCTGCACCGAGGCGTTGCCGACCGCCCGTCAGGCGGTGGAGGCGCCGGTGTCGGCCGTCGATGCCCCAGCCCCGCGCCGCGATCGACACCGTCCGGCAGGGCGGCGCCGTTTCGATCTCGGGCGTCTACTGCGGGGCGATCGATCCCATCGACCCCTGCCTCTGCTCACGGCGCCCGACAAGCAGATCCCACCCGCATGGGCCAGGACGGCCGTCCGGTCCTGGGGGGGACGGCCTCCTACCGCCCCGGAACGCACGCGGTACGGGGTCCCTCGTCACCAGCGATACCGGCGGCCCCGCGCCATGGACGAGGAGGCCCGGAACCCAGAGCACCAGCACGGCAAGGGCGATGTACCACGGTACGTCGACGGCGAAGCCGGTTCGGAGAAGCACGAGGATCAGAAGCAGTACGAGCGGAAACGGGGTCATGGCGAAACCTCCTCAGGCTCCGGCCCGCGCCGTGTCCGCCGCAAAGCCGGTCCTCCACCACTCGACTTCCCTCCCGCGCCCATGCATGCCCCGCGATCGGGTGCATCGCTCAGGGTGGTTCTCCGGGGAGGTCCTCCGTCGGCGGATGCGGGCGGATCTGCTCCTCGCGTCCGATACCTGGACGCCGGCGTTTGAGGGCGTGGCCGCCCTCACCATGGGACTCGGCGCTGTCCGGGGAGCTCGGGCCACCGTCGTCCGCCGCTCTCCGCGGCTCCCCGTCACGTCGCTCACGCGCTGTTTCGCTCCTCGGTCTCCGCACAAGACGGTTCCGACGCTCGCGCTCATTCATGTCGTACTTCTTCATCGCTTCTTTGTCCGGCCCTCGGCCTCCGTACCTCGTGTCGCAGTGGCGAGCCGGCGCCCCGCAGCCTCCCGCCGAGACGCCGTCCGGTCCTGTGGGACAGCACGTGGACAGCTCTTGCGGTGGCCTCGGCGGCCGAGCTTCCGCTTGAGTTCCGCCTTGTTCCCCCGGGACCGTCCATACGGATTGCGCCGCTGCGCCTCCGCGTGAAGCCGGTCGTACGCCGGCCCCCCGGAACCACCGTGCGAGCGCTTGCCACCGCGGAGCGAGGGCGCTTCGCCTGTTGTGCTCGTATTGCCGTTGCCTCTTCGGCCGGGAAGCCGTGGAACGCCGGCAGCTCGTCGACACGCCGGTCGTTGCCACACGGGCGGTGACACGGCGCGGTGACGACGGCGCGGGGCCGGTGGCGGCCGCTGCGCACGCCCCCATGACAGACCCCCTGGATCGAGTGAATGCCGGCGGCTACGCCCTCGCCGTCCCCGCCTTCCTGATGTTCAGCGACACGGGGCTGACCAACACCCCCTGGGCGGTGATCATCCCGTCCCTGATGTGGACGCCGCCCGCGCCCTGCACAAGGCCGACCCGAAGGTCTTCATCACCAACGACACCGGCGACACAGGCGCCACCACCAGCCTGATCTGGCAGGCCGGCGGCCGCCCCTACCGGACCGACGGCACGAACATCACCGTCGACTTCGGCGACGAGGGCACCGGGAAGTACACCGCCACCTGGCAGAAGCTCCTCGCCGACAAGCTCCTCGCGCCCGTCAGCTCCTGGAGCGACGCCTGGTACGAGGGCCTGGCCGACGGGTCCGTCGTCCCCGTCGTACGGAAACCCGTCGCGGACCTCGGCGACGGCAGGCCGCTCAAGGTCCTGGGCATGGCCGACGCCCTCGTCACGAACGATCCCGTGACCGGGCAGGGCTCCAACAACGCGGCCCACTGCGCCGCCCGCCACCTGCGGGCCGTCGTCGAACACGGTGACGCCCCCTTCGACGAGAGCTGGATGCACTCCACGTACGCGCCCTTCTGGGATCACGTCCGCCACACCGTCGACTTCACCAACACGATGCTCGCCGACCCCCTGCCCGACCACGTCCAGCAGGTCATGGCCGCCGCCGCCGACCGGACACCCTGATCCGGCTCCCCCGAGCCTGCACCCCTTCAGGTCGGACGCCGCTTCCCCGCGTAGGTGCGGGTCGGCTCCCCCACCGAAGGCGCGGGTCCGGTTCCCGCCGGCCGGTCTTGAGCGGGTCGGCATCGCGACGGGCATCGCCGGGACGGAAGCGTGCCCGGCCCGGCGATGTCCGAGGGGTGATCAGCGGATGGCGAGGGCGACGATCTGGGTGACCGCGTCCGCCACGAAGTTGTCGTCGCTGACCAGGATCAGGGACCGCTCGCCGGACGGAAGCTCCGGGCCCCACGTCATGCCCTCGGTGTTGTCGACGGTCGACAGACCGAGGCTGTCGAAGTCCGCGACGAGCTTCTTGCGCATCGGCACGACGGGCTGTCCGGCGAGGGAGTACATCGCCTGCACGTCGGTCGCTCCACGCGTGGTGGCGTCGAAGAGGCGGATCTTGTACCCCGAGCCGGCGACCCAGGTGCGCTCGAGCACGAGGTAGCGGTCGGGGTCGCCCGGGAAGGCGAGGAGGGAGGGGACTCCGGTGTCCGGGCCCCAGGGGCTGGTCGGGTCGGACTCGGCGAAGATCTTCTCGATGGGGTACGCGAACTGCCCGAGCACCTCGCCGTCACGGGTCTGCTTCGTGACCCGGACGAGCGCGCCCTTCTCCACATCGGGTACCGGACCGTCCTGCAGCAGCGGGCCCTCGACGGCGCTGGTCAGCACCCTGCCGTGGGAGCCGAAGGTGATCGCCTCGATCGCCTGGTTCCGACGCGGTCCGCGCTCTTCCATGGTGACCTCGTAGTTCTGCGGCAGCCGGAGCTGCCCGAGGTACGCACCGGTGGGGCCGGCGTTCTGGATCGACGGCTGGATCACCGGTCCGGCGCCGACCGCCTTGGGCCGGTCGCCCTCCTGCGCCCACCAGTAGGTGCAGTTGCGCGGGTCGACCCGGATCTCCTCGGGATCGACGGCCTTGCCGTCGCCGACGGCGGGCGACGGGTAGACCGAGCCGTCCGGCTGGAGGAACGGGTGGGTGCCGGTGAAGTCGACGGAGTGCACGCCGTCGGCGTCCACGTCGAGCTTGGCGGTGTAGAAGCGGGCAGGCTGGAGCGCCGAGCGGTCGTCGCTGATGAACACGTACTCGCCGGTGCAGCGGTTGCGGTCGACGCCGGAGAAGCCGCCGACCGTGGTGCCCTGGAAATCGAGCTTGTACGGAACGATCTTCTCGCCGAGCAGTCGAGCGGATACGGCACGTTCCAACTGCCGGTCGGGGGCGACGGGTTGGGCCGCCGCGGCCATGGCGGGGGTCAGCATCGAGGTCACGAGCAGGGCTGCGGCGCACGCGCGGCGCGTCAGGGAGGCTGTCACGTCAATGATCTTGGCCTCACCCTCCCCTCTGCCGCAGTCACCCAACCGGGTGTTCCTGCCGTGGCGTCACGGGCCGGGCGTCTCCGGGTTCCGGCGGACGGGCGGGTACGCGGCGGTCGGGCCACCGCGGTGGTCCAGCGGCTGATCACGCAGCCGCCGGATCTCATCTCGCCGGGGCGGGCGGCCGAGGCAGACGGCCCGGACCTGCCCACAGCACTGCTCGATCTGGTCCGCGAGGACGTGCCCGGGCTGATCCGTGACGCGGGCTACCACCCGGCCGGGCTGCCTGGACGTCCTCAAAGCGGCCGGCTCCCGGCTGGTCGGCGTGCCGCTCGACTCCGACGGGGTCCGGATCGACCGGCTCGCCGCCGCGCTCGCCGAGCACCGGCCCGCGCTGCTCTACCTCATGCCGACGTACCACAACCCGACCGGGGTCCTGATGTCCGCCGGCCGTCGCCGCCGGGTGGCCGAGCTCGCTGCCGAACACGGCGTCGCCGTCCTGGAGGACAGCGCCCACGCGGCGGCGCTCGCCCCCCGGTCAGGTTCCGCCGCCGATCGCCGCGAGCCCTGCCGGGGGAACCGTGCTGAGGGTGGGTTCGCCGGCCAAGGCCGTCCGGGGCGGTCTGCGGATCGGCTGGATCCGTGCGCCGCAGGACACGGTGGCACGCCCGGCCCGGCTCAAAGCACTCGACGACCTGGGCAGCCCGCTCCTCGACCAGGCCCTCGCCGCCCGGCTCCTCCCCACGCTCCCGGCTCTCGCTCCCGAACGGGCCCGCATCCGCCGCGAGCGACTGACCACCCTCACCCGGCTGCTCGCCGAGCGGCTTCCGGACTGGCGCTGGCAGGCACCGCAGGGCGGCTCCGTTCTGTGGGTCGAGCTGCCCGCGGGCACGGACGCCAGGCTCTACGCGCAGATGGCACTGCGCCACGGCGCGGAGGTCGTCCCGGGCGCCACGACGGACGCGACGGGCGCCCACGACGACTACGTCCGCCTGCCCTGTTCCTTCGCCCCGGAGACCGCGGCAGCCCTGGTAGACCGCCTCGCGGCGGCCTGGACCGCGCTGTCCCGGAGCATTGGCCCCTACCGTGCCCCGACCTGCCGGCAGGAGCGGTGAACAGCGGTCGGCAAGGGGGCGGACGAGGCACCCGGAATGTCACGCGGGTCCCGCCGGTGCCGGCGGCGGGGGAGGTGCCGTTTCCCGGGTTCTGCGGCCGTCGGCGGCCAGCAGGGCGATCACCGCGAGCACCGCGAGCAGGATGAGGACGAGGAGCAGGACGGTGAGGACCGTGGGGTGGTTCCACAGCGCGAAGAGCAGGGCGACGATCAGCAGGGCACCGACGGTCAGCCACTTGCGGTGGGCCTCGGTCCAGGTGCCCACGGGGCCGGTGCCGATGCCGTGGCCGCTCCACCACCCGGCCGCCGAGTCGGCGCCGCGCTCGGCGGTGGAACGGGTGGCGCGGGCGAGCCGGCCGGGGCCGATGAAGTAGGCACCGAGGGCGATGACGACGCCGAGCACGATCGCGGTGCGCAGGGCGACCCGCAGGAAGTGCAGCAGGTGGTCGAAGACGGCTGCCGCGGCCGCCTCGGACTGCACCTGTGGGGGCAGGTGGTCCAGGTAGTAGCGGCGGGCGACGACGAGCCCGATGGCCACGACCAGGCACGCGAAGGCCGCGCCCAGGGCCGTCTTCGCGAGGGCACGCCGACGCCGGTGGGCCAGGAACACCCCTGCCGCGGCGAGCACCACCGTGAGGACCGGCAGCCAGTTGCCGAGCACGTCGAGGGCGTGTGCGGCGCCCTGCACCTTCTCCAGCTTGTCGGACTGGAAGAGCACCATCTGCTTGTCGACGTCCGGGATCTTCTCGGCCGGTTCCAGGCCCGCGTCCACCAGCTCCTGCTTGACCCGGTCCACGGCGGTGCCGACGTCGAGGGTGACCGTGCCCTCCGAGACGCCGACCGCTCCCCGGCCCTTGCCGGTCAGGGCGTGCACCACGGCCGTGTGGGCGGCCCGGTTGGCGGTGACCCACACCTTCTCGAACCGGTCGCTCTCGACGAAACGGGTCGCCACCTTGTCCGCGGCCGCGTTCACGGCGGCGTCCAACTGCGGGGCGAGCCCCTTGACCGCCTTGGCCGCACGCGGCGGCAGGCCCTGCGACTGCAGCCAGGCCGCGATCTCGGCGGTGACCTCCTTGCCGTCGACGCGCACGTCCACCGCCTGGACGATCCGGTTGTGCGCGGCGGCCTCGATCGCCGGGTCGGAGGCGAGCGGCTTCATCGTGGCGACGTACCGGTCGGTGTCGAGGACGATGTCGTGCACCCACACGGTGAGGACGCTGACCGGGACCAGGATGCAGGCGAGGACGATCAGCACCGCCGACGCCACGCTCCTCAGCGCACTTGTCATCCGTCCTCCACAGTCGTCTCGGCGCCTGCTGCCGGCAGGGTCCACGTCCATTCGCGTCGACGTGCGAGCGCACGGCATCCCGGGCTGCGCCGTTCGGAGCACACCACCGTGTCGATACGGGATGCGTCCGGGCGACCGCCGGGCCACGGCCGCACCGGCGCGTCCCACCCTGATGGGGGTTCCATGTCGGCCAAGGCGTCGAGCTCGATGGGGGAGACGGTGCCGTCGGCGTCGGCGCGCTCGTATTCCGCGGCCGTGATGTCGCCGTGGTTCTTGGGTTCGGCGAGCTTCGCCGACTGGTCGGCGTGGCCGGTGGGTGCGCCCTCGGTCGGGGTGACGGTGGCGGTGGTCCGCTGACCACCGGCGGCCCAGGGCGTACGCCACTCCCTGCGACAGCCGACCGGGGACGGGCCCGAGTGGGCCGTCCGGCCCTCCTCACGACCGGCCCCACAGGGGGAGAATCGGCGGGGAAGACACAGGGAAGCCTCCGTCCTGAGGAGCACACGATGCCCTCCTCCCGCTACACCGTCAGTGACGTCATGACGCACACCGCCATCGCGATCGGCCGTGACGCGTCCTACAAGGAGATCGTCGCGCTCATGGACGAGTGGAAGGTGAGCGCGCTGCCCGTCCTCGAGGGCGAGGGGCGTGTCATCGGGGTCGTATCGGAGGCGGACCTGCTGCCCAAGGAGGGGTTCCGGGGTGTCGAACCGCGCCCGGAGGAGTTCCCCGAAGCCGCCAAGGCCGGGGCCGTGCGCGCCGTGGAGCTCATGTCGAGTCCGGCCGTGACCGTGCATCCCGACGCCTCGCTCGCCGAGGCCGCGCGGATCATGGCGCGGCGGAAGGTGAAGCGGCTGCCGGTGGTGAACGGGATCGGGATGCTGGAGGGGGTCGTCAGCCGCAGCGACCTGCTCAAGGTGTTCCTGCGCGAGGACGAGGAGATCGGGGCTGAGATCCGCCGTACGGTACTGGGCGGGTCGGCCGCCCTCGCGGAGTTGGACGTCGCCGTGGTGGAGGGTGTGGCCACCCTGCGTGGGGCGCTCCCCGACCGGGCGCTGGTGCCGCTGCTCGCGCGCGCCGTGCGGGCCGTGGAGGGCGTGGTCGACGTACGCATGGACCTCGACGGACAATCCTCGTAGGGGCGGGAGGGAACCCATCGATCACAGGGGTCGCCATGACCGAGCTGCCGGCAGCCGCATCGTCCACGCGGGTCTTCCTCGTGGACGATCACGAAGTGGTCCGACGGGGCCTGCGTGACCTGATGGACGACGAACCCGACATGGAGGTCGTCGGGGAGGCGTCGAGCGTGGACCAGGCGCTGGCCAGGGGGCCCGCGCTGCGGCCGGACGTGGCCGTGCTCGACGTACGGCTGCCGGACGGCGACGGGATCTCGCTCTGCCGCGAGCTGCGGTCACGGATGCCCGAGCTGGCGTGCCTGATGCTGACCTCGTTCGACGACGAGGACGCCCTCATCGACGCGATCATGGCCGGGGCCGCGGGGTACGTGCTCAAGCAGATCAAGGGCTCCGATCTGGTGTCGGCGGTACGGACCGTGGCCACGGGCCAGTCGATGCTCGACCCCGCCACCACCGCCCGGCTCATGCGCTCGCTGCGGGACCCGGAAGCGGCCGGGCCGCCGGAGGACGAGCGGCTCGCGGCGCTGTCCGAACGGGAACGTTCGGTGCTCGACCTGATCGGCGAGGGGCTCACCAACCGGCAGATCGCCAAGCAGCTGTACCTGTCGGAGAAGACGGTCAAGAACCACATCTCGCGGCTGCTCGGCAAGCTGGGCGTGGAGCGGCGCGTGCAGGCGGCCGTGATCGCCGCGCAAGCCCACGAGCACGACGCGGGCGAGAAGTAGGTCGGCGTTCAGTCGTGTCGGGTCAGTAGCGGAACGCGCCATTCGAGCAGCGTGCCGCCGGTCGGTTCCGGCCGCACGCGGATCGACAGGTCGCCCTGCAGGCGTTCGGCCCGTTCGGCCAGGTTCCGCAGCCCACTGCGGGCGCCATCCGGCCGCACGCCCACTCCGTCGTCGCTCACCGTCACCGTGAGGACGCCTTCCTCGACGACGACGGACACCTCCGCGCGGCGTGCGTTCGCGTGGCGCGCCACGTTCGTGAGGGCTTCGCCGATGACCGCGACCACCTCGTCGGCCACCTCGGGCGGCACGTCCGTGTCGAGAAGGCCTTCCATACGCAGCGCCGGGGCGAATCCGAGCGTCGTCACGGCCGCGTCGATCGCCTTCACGACGCGGTTCCTGAGCCTCGGCGCCGTCCCGGGAGTTTCGCGCTCCCGCAGGCCGAAGATGGTCGAGCGGATGATCTTGATGGTGGAGTCGAGGTCGTCGATCGCTCGGGTCAGCCGGTCCACGGCCTCCGGGTGCTCGACGAACCGGCGGGCGCTCTGCAGGGTCATGCCGGTGGCGAACAGGCGCTGGATCGCGAGGTCGTGCAGGTCGCGGGCGATCCGGTCGCGGTCCTCCAGGAGGCTGACCTGCTCGGCGTCGCGTCGCCGGTCGGACAGTTCGAGGGCGAGGGCCGCCTGACCGGCGAAGCCGGGCACGGCGGTGATCGCGGCACGGCCGAAGGGCGGTCGTCCGTGGCGCCGCGCGAGGATGAGCACACCGCTGAGCCGTTCCTTCGTGCCCACGGTGACGGCCACCGCCGGCCCGAATCCCTTCCAGCGTTCGGGCTGCACCGTGATGCGAGGATCGGTCCCGACGTCGGCCACGGTGATCAGACCGTCCTGGGTCAGGGCTGCGGCGGCGAGGGTTCCCTCGACACTGGGCAGCACGACACCCCGGTGTGCCTCGGCGCCCTCTCCGCTGGCCAAGGATCCGCGGAGCTCACCGCCCGGTCCGACCAGGTAGAAGACCCCGATGTCGGCGCCGGCGATGTCCACGGCCCGCTCCAGCATGCCGCCGAGGACCTCGGTCTCCTCCGCGCCGGACAGGAGGGCGCTGGTGAAGTCGGAGCTCGCGGCCAGCCAGCGCTGACGCAGCCGTCCCTCCTCGTAGAGGCGGGCGTTCTCGATGGCGATGCCGGCCGCGACGGCCAGGGTCGTGACGACGGCCTCGTCCTCCGCGTCGAAGTCGGCGCCGCCGCGCTTCTCGGTGAGGTAGAGGTTGCCGAACACCTCGTCGCGCACGCGGACCGGGACGCCGAGGAACGTGTGCATCGGCGGGTGGTGGGCCGGGAAGCCGTACGAGGCCGGGTGCTCGGACAGCTCCGGCAGGCGCAGCGGCCGCGGGTTGCGGATCAGCTCGCCGAGGATCCCGTGGCCGGACGGCAGGGCGCCGATCCGCTCGCGCAGCTCCTCGTCGATGCCGACGGGGACGAACTCGGAGAGCTTGCGGTCGTCGCCGATGACGCCCAGGGCCCCGTACTCGGCGTCCACCAGGGCCACCGCCGCCTCCACGATGCCGCGCAGCACCTGGGGCAGGTCGAGCCCGCGACCGACCGACATGACCGCTTCCAGGAGCCCGTGGAGCCGGTCCCTGGTGCCCCGGACCTCGTCGATGCGCGCCTGGAGTTCGTCGAGGAGTTCGTCCAGTCTCAGCTGTGGCAGCCGCGTGTCCGCGGACTCGGTGTTCTCCCGGCCCATCGAAGCCTCCGGTCGCGTCGAGCGCGTGCACGGCGCCCGTCGCGCCCGGTTTCACGGTAGTCCGGATACCCGATCCGTTCCTGCTGGGCGGGGCGGCCTGGACGAGCACCCGGCCCTGCCCGGCCGTGTGCAGCGTGGTCATGCGTCGGCGGAGGCTGCCGAAGGGGGCCTCCCCGATTTGGGGCCGGGTGGCGGACGGCTCCGCCTGCTCCGGGCAGCCCGCCTCGGCCGCGGCGGTGAGCAGGGCGGCTTCCACGGGGTCGCCCGGCGCCGTCCGGCGGCTGCCGGCCGTGGCAGGGCCCGGGGGGCGCAGCACGGCGTCATTGCGGAGGGCGGTCACCGTGAGCAGCTCCCGGCCGGCCCGCCGGGCCGGGACCGCCCCTGGTTCCGGCCATGGCTCCTCCTCGTCCGGGCCGCCGGGGTCCAGCCGGCCAGGAGGCCGGTCCTTAGGACTTCTCCACCCTCACGGCGGACAGCGGCGCCGGCGGAGGGCCGCCGGGGGCGATGCCGGGACCAAAGGTCCCCTCGGGGTGCGGTCCGAGTCCGATCGGGCCCCGCTGTGGACCGTTCGGCCCTCGCCGAACGCCGGCCGTCCGATCAGGGTGGTGGCACGGGGGCAGCGCACGGCAGCGGCACGCGGGAACAGGAGGCGCGGCGATGAAGCACATGAAGGTCGGCGGCCTGATGACCGGCAACGTGGTCTCGGCCACCCCTGAGACCTCGTTCAAGGAAGTGGCGAAGCTGCTCGCCGAACACGACATCACCGGAGTCCCCGTCGTGGACGAGGACGACCACGTGCTCGGCGTCGTGTCCGAGAGCGACCTCCTGACCGCCCGGGAGCCGACCGCCCGGGCCCTGATGACCGAACCGGCCGTCACCGTGCACGCCGAGCAGTCGGTGGCGGACGCGGCCCGTCTGATGGTGCGGCGCGGGGTCGAGCGCCTTCCCGTGGTCGACGAGGAGGAGCGGCTGGTGGGCATCGTGACCCGGCGCGATCTGCTGTGCGTGTATCTCCGTCCGGACGCGGAGATACGGCACCGCGTGCGCGAGGACGTCCTCTCCGACGTCATGGGCCTGCCCGGTGACGCGGTGGACGTGCACGTCCTGGACGGTGTGGTGACCCTCGCGGGCCGCCTCCGGTGGCAGAGCCAGGCACGGCTGCTCGTGAACCTCACCGAACGCGTCGACGGCGTCGTCGCGGTCGTGGATCGGATCTCCGCCCAGGGGGACGGCAACCGGTTCGCGCCCGCCGCGCGGACCGCACACGACGCCTTCGAATGAATCCGTGAATCCCGCACACAGGCAGGAAGAGCCGTGACCACCACCGATCTGCCCCGAGCGCTCGTGACCTCGATGGTCGAGGACGCCGTCACCGCACCGTCCATGCACAACGCCCAGCCGTGGAGGTTCGTCCACCGCACCGGCACCGACACCGTCGAGCTGCACGGCGATCCCTCGCGCGAGATGCCGCGCGAGGACCCCGACCACCGCGCCCTCCACATCGGCTGCGGCGCCGCCCTGTTCAACCTGCGCGTCGCCGCCGCTCACCACGGCCGGAGAGCCGCGACCCGGCTGCTGCCCCGCCGTGACGACCCCTGGCACCTCGCCGACGTGCAGCTGCGGCAGGCCCCCGTCGACGACGAGCTGGCCGCACTCCACCCCGCCCTGCGGAGCAGGCACACCAGCCGGTTCCCCTTCACCGACGAGCAGATACCCCCGGAGATCCTGGACGGCCTCAAGGCCGCCGCCCTCCTGGAAGGGTGTCGCCTGGTCCTGCCGGGAGCGTGGCACACCGACACCGTCATGGGCCTCGTGCACGCCTCCGAACTCTTCGAGGCCGCGGACGCCTCGGTCCGGGCGGAGATCGCCGCCTGGATCCGGACGGGCGCGGCCGAAGAGGACGGTGCTCAGGAAGGCATCCCCTCGTACGCCCTCGGCCCACGGCAGTACGACGTGACCTCCCCGGTCCGGGACTTCGACACCACCCGCCGCGTGACCGGCCGCTCCTCCGTCCGGTTCGAGAAGCGCCCCCTGATCGCCCTCCTGGGGACGACCACGGACACCCCGGGGGACTGGCTGGAGGCGGGCCAGGCGATGCAGCACGTACTGCTCCGTGCCACCCTCGACGGTCTCTCCACCTCCCTCATGTCCCAGCCTCTCGAATGGCCCGAACTCCGCGCCGAGGCGCGCGACCCGGGTTCCCCGATCGGCTACGTCCACATGGTGATCCGCCTGGGGTACGGACCCCGGGGCCGCACCACCCCGCGGAGGCCGGTCTCCGAGGTGCTCTCCTTCGACTGAGCGGCCTTCCCCGCCCGTCGCGCACGTCACGGCCTCGGATCACAGGCGGAACCAGCGCTCCTCTCCCGGTGCGACCACGAACCGCCGTTCGCCCGGGAGCACGACGGTGAGCGGGGCCTTCGGCGAGGCCGGGACCCGTACGGCCAGGCGCCCGGGAAGCACCCGGAGGCGCACCCCCCGGTGGCCGGCGACGCAGAGGGTGAACGCGAACCGCGGGAGCTCCCGCAGCACCACCGGAGCGACCCGAAGCCCCTCCGAGTTCGCTTCGAGGCCGGTGATGCCGCGCTCGACGAGGTCGATCGTGCCCGCCATCGCACCGAGGTGGATGCCCTCACCGGTCGTGCCGCCCTGCACGTCGGCCACGTCCGCGAGGAGGGCCTCCTCGCAGTACCGCCAGGCGTCGGCGCCTTTCTGCCGGGCCAGGATCCAGCCGTGGACGAGGCTGCTGAGCGTCGAGCCGTGGCTGGTCCGCCCCAGGTAGTACGTGACGGTGGCGCGCCACACCTCGTCGTCGAGCCGGCGGCCGAGCCGGTCGAACAGCGCGGACAGCTCGTCGGGCCGGAAGAGGTGGCCGAGCATGAGGGTGTCGGCCTGCTTGGACGCCTGGTAGCGGTTGACCGTGTCGCCCTCGGCCTCCAGGATCCGGTCCAGGCGGCGGATGTCCCCGTACCTCGCCCGGTACGCGTCCCAGTCGAGCTCCGCCAGGTCGCCGTAGCCCTCGAACTGGCTCACCACACCCTGGTGGAAGGGCACGTGGAGGCGGCGGGAGACGTCCTCCCAGTGGTCGGCTTCCGTGTCGTCCAGCGACAGCCGTGCCCGCAGCTCCGACCGCCGGGCGGCGGGCAGTTCACGCAGGAGGTCGAGGCCCCGGGCGAGCACCCAGGCAGCGGTGACGTTCGTGTAGGCGTTGTCGTCGATGCCCGGTGCGGTGCTGTCGGGGTAGGCGTCGTGGTACTCGTCGGGGCCCACGACCCCACGGATCCGGTAGCGGCCGAGCGACGGGTCGAAGCGGGCGGCGCCGGCCCAGTACCGGGCGATCTCCAGGAGCGTCTCGGCCCCCTCGCCGTACAGGAATCCGCGGTCGCCGGTGGCCTGCGCGTACCGCCACACGTTGTACGCGACGGCCGAGCCCACATGACGCTGGAGGCGGGAGAAGTCGGGCAGCCAGCGCCCGGAGCGCGGGTTGAGGTGCAGCTCCTGGGTCTCCTCGCGACCCGAACTCGCGCTCTGCCACGGGTACATGGCACCGACGCCGCCGGCCGCGCGGGCCGCGGCGCGGGCGGCCGGCAGGCGGCGGTGCCGGTACAGGAGCAGGGACCTGGCCACCTCGGGGAAGTGCAGGTCGAGGTACGGGAGGACGAAGAGCTCGTCCCAGAAGACATGGCCCCGGTAGGCCTCGCCGTGCAGACCGCGCGCCGGAACGCCCACGTCGAGCTCCGCCGTGTGCGGCGACAGTGTCTGCAGCAGGTGGAACAGGTGCAGCCGCAGGATGCGGCCCGCCTCGCCGGGCACGTGCAGCTCGCCCTGTTCCCACAGGCGTTTCCAGGAGGCCTTGTGGGTGGACAGCAGCCGCGGGAAGGCCGGGGCGCGGCCGGCCTCGTCGCAGGCCGTCTCGCGGGGATCGCCGGGGGGCCGGTCCGTCGAGGTGTGCAGGGCGAGCGTCTTCACGACGGTCACCGAGCGGCGGGGAGCGATCGGGAGGCGGTACGTCTGGACGGTGCCGGTCCTCGTCACGGTCTCCAGGGCGGGGCGCGCGGGGCGGGTGACCGTGCGGACGGCCGCGGCGATCACGGTCCCCGGATCGACCGTGCGGCAGGTGAGCCAGGCGACCCCGCCGGGCTCGAACCCGCTCCTGTGGCCGGTGAGGTGCCGCCCTTCCAGGTGCCGGTAGCGTTCCACACCGGCGTTGGCGACCGCCCCGTCGAGGACGGACCCGACCTCGACGACGCCGCTCCAGCCGTAGGCGCGGAACATCGTGCACTGGGCCGCGAGCGAGGAGTCGCCCATGTGCACGATCCTGAGGTGGCCCACGCGCAGACCGCGGCCGCGGGCGTCGCGGAAGAACAGGTGCCGGGTCAGCACGCCGCCGCGCAGGTCGAGCTGCACGTCGTAGTGGCGCAGGTCCCCGGAGTCGGGTGTCAGCCAGTCTCCGGGCGGCCCGTCGTCCGGCAGGCAGCGGTAGCGCAGCAGCGTCCAGTCGGGAAGGTTGACGAGGTCCTCGTTCTCGACGTGCCGTCCCGCGACGACCGAGGTGAGCCGGTCGTAGCAGCCTGCCAGGTAGGTACCCGGGTAGTGGATGGCGTCGGCGGTGCACTCGGGAGCGGAACCGCGGGTGGCGAAGCGGCCGTTGCCCAGGGTGCAGAGCGCTTCGACCAGCCGTTCGCGTCCCGGTTCGTAGTGGTCGTAGGTCCAGGTCCAGCCGGTGGTCATCCGCGCTCACCCCAGACGCTCCGGACCAGCGTCGCGAGGTCGGGAACGACGAGGTCCGCCCCCGCTTCCCGTAGACCGGAGCCGGCGTGCGCGTCCGGCGTGCGGTCGACTCCCACGACGAGGCCGAAACGGCCTCGGCGCCCGGCACGTATTCCGGCGAGGGCGTCCTCGACCACCGCGGTGTCGCCGGGGCGGGTGCCGAGGAGGCCGGCCGCGTGCAGGAAGAGTGCCGGATCCGGTTTTCCGGCGAGGCCGAGCCGAGCGGCCTCCTCGCCGTCCACGACGGCGGCGAGGAACGGGACGAGCCCGGCGGTGTCGAGCAGGGCCCGGGCGTGCCGGGACGCCGACACGGCGGCACAGGGCACACCGAGGGAGCGCAGGACGGCCAGTGACGCCTCGGCGTCCTCGTAGCAGGCGACCGGTACGCGGTCGAGCGCCTCCTGGAAGGCCTGCTCCTTGCCGGCCGCCACGGCCCAGACGGTGTCGCAGCCGGGCGGGTCTCCGGGCGCTCCTGGGGGGAGACGGATGCCCCGGGCGGTCAGGAACGCTTCGGCGCCGTCGTACCGAGACCTGCCGTCGACGAACCGCCGGTACTCGGCGTCCGCGTCGAACGGCGCCTGCCCGCCCGCCTCGGTCGCCGCCCGGTCGAGGCAGGCGTCGAACGCGCTCTTCCACGCCGCCGCGTGCACGGCGGCGGAGTCGAGCAGAACACCGTCGGTGTCGAACACGACACCCCGCGGAGGCCGGGAACCCGTGCGCCGGGCGTTCATCCGGCCACCGGAGGTGCGGGGGCCTGGAGGGCCGTGTGCTGCGGGCCGCCGAGCGTGACCTTCAGGGCGCCTGTGTCGGCGGCACGGCCGAACACCTCGTACGCCTCCTCCATATGCCCCAGTTCGAAGCGGTGGGTGACCAGCTCCGCGGCCGGCAGCCGGCCTGCGGCCATCATGCGCAGCAGCATCGGGGTGGACGACGTGTCCACGAGGCCGGTGGTGATGGTGATGTCCCTGATCCACAGGTCTTCGAGGTGCAGGACCGCAGGCTTGCCGTGGACGCCGATGTTCGCGACCCGGCCGCCGGGCCGGACCATGCGGGTGCACATTTCGAAGGTCTCGGGGACCCCGACCGCCTCGATGGCGACATCGGCGCCCAGGCCGTCCGTCAGATCCTCGACGAGCTGCTCGGGGCCTTCGCCGACGGTCACGGTGGCGTCGGCGCCGAGCGTACGCGCGGCGGCGAGCCGGGACTCGGCGAGGTCGACGGCAATGATGCGGCCGGGACTGTAGAGCCGTGCCGTGGCGATGGCGGCGAGGCCGATGGGGCCCGCGCCGACCACGACGACCGTGTCGGCTGGCCGTACTCCGCCGTTGAGGACGCCCACCTCGTAGGAGGTGGGGAAGATGTCCGCGAGCAGGACGGCGTCGAAGCTGTCGACCGCGCTCGGCAGCGGGTGCACGGACAGGTCGGCGAACGGCACCCGGACGTACTCCGCCTGCGTGCCGTCGATGGTGTGTCCGAGGACCCAGCCTCCTCCGCCGGCGCACTGCCCGTAGCGGCCCTCGCGGCAGAAACGGCAACGGCCGCAGGCCGAGATGCAGGAGATCAGGACGCGGTCCCCCGGCCGTACGGAACGGACGTCCCGGCCGGTCTCGACCACCGTGCCCACGGCCTCGTGGCCGAGCACACGGCCGGGCGCCACCTCGGGCACGTCGCCCTTGAGGATGTGGAGGTCGGTGCCGCAGATGGTGACGACGTCGACCCTGACGATCGCGTCGCCGGGGTCCTTGACACCCGGGTCGGGCACGTCCCTCCAGGCGATCGTGCCCGGTCCCTCGAAGACGGCTGCCTTCATGGCGCCCACCCACTTCCTTCGGTGCGTTCGGGTGTCCTCCTCGATCAGGCTCGGTCGCCGTGCCGCGGCGGCGCACGTGCCGATCGGCCCCGAGGAAGGGACCGGTCGGGCCCTGCGGGCCGCGCAGTCCGGTGCGACGGTGGAGAGCGGACCACCTTCCGAAGGAGGGCAGCCATGTCCGAGGCAGCAGCCGCGCACTCCGCTCCCACCGCCCCCGCCGGTCCACGTCCGGTCCTGCTCGGCTTCCTGGGCGGCGTGGGAACGGTCACCGGCAGCAAGTTCCCCGTCGAGAGCGACCGGGCGCGGGTCCTCGTCGACTGCGGTCTCTTCCAGGGTTCCGCCAACCCGCGACGCCGCAACCGGAAGCGCCTGGCCCGTGACGCCGCCGACACCCGGGCCGTGGTCGTCACCCACGCCCACTCGGACCACTGCGGCCATCTGCCCCGCCCCCGCACACCGCCTGCCTCGTGCACGGCGCGCCGGCCGCGTCGGAGGCGCTGCGCGACCGCATCGACCACGAGCCGGGCCGGACGGCCGTCGTCCCCCGCTCCGGAAGCCGTCCTGGTCCGCTTCGCCGCCGGCGCGCGTCTTCCACGAGCGGCGGCACGCCGATCGGTTCTGGATCATCGAAACCGGCGGGGTCGAGCTCGACACCCTTGTCCCGGGGCACCGCAACGCCGTCGTGGACACGCTGGCGGGCGGCGCCCTCGTCGGCTGTTCCTGGGTCATGCCGCCCGTAGGGGCGAAAGCCCTCGCGTACGCCCGGCAACTCGTGTACGCCCGGTAAGGAGAGAGCCATGGCCAGTCGGCCGTTCACCGTCGCCGACGTGATGACCAAGAAGGTCGTCGCGGTCCTGCCCGGCGCCGACTTCAAGGAGCTCGTCACCACGATGCAGCGCTGGAAGGTGACCGCCGTCCCCGTCGTCGAGGGCGAGGGCCGTGTCGTCGGCGTGGTCTCCGAAGCGGACCTGCTCCTCAAGGAGGAGTTCCACGAACACCGTCTCGGCCTCATCGAACAGATGCGACGCCCCGAGGCGACGGCCAAGGCCGGTTCCCGCCGGGCCGAGGACCTGATGACCTCGCCCGCCGTCACCGTCGCCTCCGACGCGTCCCTGCCGCAGGCCGCCCGCCTCATGGCCACCCACCGCGTCAAGCGGCTGCCGGTCGTCGACGGGCACGGCGCGATCCAGGGCATCGTGAGCCGCTCCGACCTGCTCAAGGTCTTCCTGCGCCCGGACGACGACCTCGCCGCCGAGGTCCGCCGCGATGTCGTGGAGCGTCTCTTCCCGCTCTCGCGGCAGGAGGTCGACGTCCGGGTCGAAGCCGGCGTCGTGACCCTGTCCGGCACGGTCCGCGACAGCGGGCTCATCCCCGTCGCAGCCCGTCTGGCCGGCGCTGTCGAAGGGGTGGTGGACGTACGGTGCGGGCTCACCGTCGGCGCGGAGTAGCCATGTCCGGGCGATGACCGGCGTACGGGGACGGGAGGGCGACGAGCGGGGGACACCGCGCCCCCTACCCGCCGGTGGTGGTGACGGCCGAACCGGACGGCAAGCTGTCCCGCCGGCTGTGGCTGATTCAATTCGCCCTGATCGTCGGCCTGAACCGCCGGGTCCTGAGGGCCGCCTACGCGAGCCTCAGGACCGACGCGTATCCGCCGTTCCGGCGCGACCAGGGCGGCGAGGAGTCGGGGGCGGATCTCCGCTGACGGCGCCGCCGAGAGCGGAGGCGCGGGAGGAGCACGCCCCGCGCCGGACTTCGCTCGACCGCGGCTGCGATCAGACATCGCCTGTTCCCGGGCCGCTGTCCCGCCGGAGCCGGCCGGACCAGACGGGTTCCACCTGTTCCCACTCCCGCTCCCAGGCCGCGAGCCGTCGGCCTTCGGTGCTCCGTCGGACGAGGGCGAGTGCGCCCGCCGCCGTCGCCCCTGCGGCGCCCGCCACAGCCGTTCCGCCCGCGACGGCACTCAGCGCGAGGTCCGCGGTGGTGTCCGGTGGACGCGCCGGAGCGCCGCTGTCGTCCACCCAGATGGTGACGGTGCGGCCCTGAGGTGTCCTGGGCGGGACGTGGACGGGTCCGGACCTGCTGATGTGGTCCGGGTACTCCCAGACGGCCGGTGCGACGGACTGCGGCTCGGCGCCCGGCCGGACGGCGGCCGGCGGGTCCTCGGACCGCGCGGTGGTGGTCGCCTGCACCCGGTGGCGGTGTGCGGCGATCTCCCGGTCGGCCCTGGCCCCGGTGCGCCACAGGATCCCGGCGGCCACGGCACCGCAGACCAGGGCGATCGCCAGGACGAGGACCAGAGCGGCACGCCTGGCGGACCCGTGCCCGGACACGGCGGACTCGGGGCCCGACGGCTCCTGGTGCACCATGGATCACCTCCAGGACGGGACGCCCGCCGGACGTCCCGGCGGTGCGCTCAGCGTGCGGTACCGAGCTCGCTTCCGATGTGGTGGGCCCATGCCCGGACCCGCGTCGGGTTGCGGAAGTCGCCGCCCTTGCCGTGACGGACCATGGATCGGGCGATGCGCCCGGACGTCTCGGCGGTCACGGCGCCGCCGAACGTGACGTGCTCGCGTGCGCCGAGCTTCTCCATACGCCGCGCGACCCCGGGCACGGGCGGGATGTCGCGCTGCTCGGCGGAGTCGTCGACGGGCCCGCTGCTGAAGAGCCACAGGGGCCTGTCGCGGAGTTGCTCGGCGTTGCGCCGGGCGCACCGTCGCGCCTTGCCGTTCCAGCGTCCGGCGTAGAGGGCACCGCCCAGGACGACCCCGTCGTAACCGCTGACGTCGGTGACGGTGTCGGCCGGCAGGACGACCGCGTCGATGCCGTCGGCCCGGAGCGCCTTGCCGATCTCGTCGGCGATGCCCGCGGTCGCGCCGTGCTTGCTGCCGTAGGCGACCAGGACGCGCTTGGCGTTCATGACTCCCCTCCCCCTCCGGTGTCATCGGCTCGCCGCACGGGGATGGTCCGTCGGGTCTCGGCCTTCTCCTCCGGCATCGGGACGCGGATGGTGAGGATGCCGTCCTTGTAGGAGGCGTCGACGCCGTCGGCGGGGATCGTCACCGGGAGCCGCACGGTCCGGCGGAATGACCCGTAGCGGAACTCCGAGTGCTCCTTGTCCTCCTCGCTCTCGCTGTGTTCCGCGCTCACCGTGATGAGGTCGCCCTCGACGGTGATGGTGAAGTCGTCGGGGTCCATGCCCGGCAGTTCGGCCCGCAGCACATACGCGCCGACACCGCTGGACACCTCCACGGGAATGGAGTGGGCCGCGGTACCGGGGCGCCATCCGGGCAGCCCCGGGAATTCCCGGTTGAACCAGTCGTTGAAGTCGGGGAAGCGGCTCTGCCTGCGTTCCACCTTGTCTCCGGTCATCGTTCTGCTCCTCAGAGGAAAGCTGCGGGCACCTGGATCGTGTGCACCGGACGCCGAGGGCGCCCGTTCGTCGCCGCGGAACGCGGGACGGTCCCGGGCCACTGCGGCGGCAGCTCGTCCGTCGCGGCCCACCGCCCGCCACGGGGACTCGGCTCCGAGCCGCGGGCGAGACGGCGTCGCGTCTTGCGGGGCATGATCGCTCCGTTCTTCCGGAGGTGCTGGGAGGGCGTCTCCGCCTGGGCCGCCTGCCGCTCGATCGCGGCGAAGCCGCCGGGCCTCGCTCGGTACGGGAGCGGGCGGCCGGAAGGCGTCCGCAGGTCGAGGGGGTGGGGCCGGCGGGTCTGTCGAGGGCGGCGGCTGGTCCGGATCCGCTGCATCGTTCTCACCTCTCCGGGAGATCCGGACCGCTGTCCGGGGCCGTTCCGGTCCTCCCACTGTGCCGCCCAGGGGGCGGGGAGCCCCAGTGCCGAGGGGGTCAGCACGTCGGGGCCGGTCGGTCCGTACGGGACCGGGGCCGGTCGGTCCCGGAAGCGGTACCGTCCGTCGCTCCCGTCCCGGAGGGCGGAACAGTGATCACGGGGCAGGCGGCATGGTGCAGCAGTCCGTGGACCGTGGAACCGAGCCGCATGCCGGAGCAGCCGCCACGGCCTCTGCGCCCGACGACGACCGCGAGGGCCTCGCGGGAGGCGTGGGTGAGTTCCTCGACGGGGTGTCCGCGCAGGATCACCTGTTCCACGTCGACGTCCGGGTAGCGGTCCGCGCAGCCGGTCACCGACTCGGCGAGCAGTCGACGGCGGTCCGCCAGGCCGTCGGCCCCGTCTCCGTGGGACAGCGGGGCACGGGGCCACACCCAGGCCGCCACGAGTCGCGCCTCGCGCAGGCTCGCCTCCGCCGCGGCGAAGGCGACGGCTGCCTGGCAGTCCCTGCTGCCGTCCACGCCGACGACGATCAGCGGCGGGTGGACGGTCGTGTGCTCCGGTGCGCGGATCACGACGACGGGGCAGTCGGCGCGTGCCGCCAGCGGGACGGCCACCGAGCCCTCGCCGAGGATCTCGGCGGCCCTGCCCAGGCGGCGGGAGCCGACCACGGCGAGCGCCGCATCGGGTGTCCGGTCGCACAGCACGGTCGCGGGGGCGCCGTCGACGAGCTCCGTCGCGGTCCACAGCCCGTCGTGCAGCTCCCGTACGAGGTCCTCGGCGTTGGCGAGCGCCGACTCCGCTCGGATGCGCAGGGAGTCCCGGTGGGCGACGGCGGCGTACCAGAACCGGTCGTGGACCGGGGGAACGGCGACGACCATGTGCAGCCTCGCACTTCTGCGGGCGGCTTCGTCGGCGGCCCAGACGAGGGCCTGGACGGACAGTTCGCGGGGGTCGATGCCGGCCAGGACGTCGCTCATGGCTGCCCGACCTTCGTGGCGAAGGCGGAGGGGATGACCTCCACCGGGCAGCGGGAGTGGTGGATGAGCGCGTGGGTTACGCGGCCCAGGGACGGTCCGACGCCGAGCGGGCGGCGACCGCGGCCCATCACCAGTAGATCGGTGTGGCTGCTCGCCTCGGTCAGAATGCCCGGGGTGCTCGTGCCGGTCTCCACGTGGTGCCCGACGATCAGCCCTGGGTGGGCCTCGCGGACCCGGTCGGCGAAGGCCTTCACCTCGTGCACGCGCTGACGGGCGATCCCGTCGAGGTCGTCGAGCATGCTCGCGACACTGCCGACATGGGCCAGCACATTCCATACGCTCACGATGCGCAGGGCCGCCTTGCGGGCCTCGGCCTCGGCGGCGGCCAGCAGGAGCCAGTCCAGGTCCGCGGCGTCGTGCACGGCCGCCGTCACCGAGCCCGTTTCGGGTCGCTCGTCTCCCCCGCGTACGACGATCACGGGCACCTCGGCACGCGCCGCGACGCCCAGACCGACGGAGCCGAGCATGAGGGCGGAGAAGCCGCCGAGGCCCCTGCTGCCCACGACGATCGTCCCCCGGTCTCCGGCGGCCTCCTGGAGTCCGGCGACCGGCTCCTGGCGGATGAGCCGCCTGGTGACCACGAGGTCCGGAAAACGCTCGTGGACCGCGGTCGCGGTGCCGACCAGCAGGTCGCGCGCTGCTTCGCGTACCGCCTGCATCGTCTCGGCATCGCTCCAGTAGGCGCGCCGGTCGGTGTCGGCGGCGTGGACGAGGCACAGGGAACGGCCCCGGCGGTCCGCCTCGCCGGCGCCCCAGAGTGCGGCCGCGCGCGCGGAGGGGGAGCCGTCGACTCCCACGATGACGTCGCCGAGGTCCGGTCGGGTGGGGATCTCGCTGGTCATGGTTCCTCCCGCGGAGTACGCCTCCCGGGCACCGGGCCCGGAGGGGCACCTCCCACGCTGGCACCGAGGTGGTCCTCCCGGGATGGGCCGTTCGGCCCTGACCGAGACCTGCCCGGCCCTCCGTCGAGCGGGCCGACGGGCACAGCCCGATGCTCCGGAGTCCGTACGCGATCCGGCTTTCGGGTGCGGCCGACCCGGCCGAGGAGGCGGTGGGGCGTTCGTCAGCCTTCGGCCCGGACTCGTCAGCCTTCGGGCCCGGACGTCAGCTTTCGGGCCCGGACGTCAGCCTTCGGGCCCGGACGGGACACCAGGAGCGCCCGGCACCGACACGCGCCGCCCCGTCACACGGCGAGGGGAGAGCACGACGACGGTGTCCCGGTCCGTCCCGGCCCACGGCATCGAGTACGCGGTCTGCCTGAGTGCACGGGCCGTGACCTGGTTCGGCGCCGTGCGTACGGGGCCGACGAGAAGGACGCTCCAGCCCTGGCTGAAGGCTTCGTCCACCTGATCCTCCTCGAAGGCGATCACCGTGCCCGAAGCCGCCGCACGCGCGAGCGGCGTGTCCTCCCCCGTCATGAGCAGCACTTCGCCGCCGACGACCTGGTAGTTCATGGGGAAGATCTCCGGGCCGTCGCCGCTCATGACGGCGACACGGCCGACTCCGTGGTCGTCGAGCAGCGCCCAGCACTCCGACTCGTCGATCTCGTCCGTGTGGGCGTGGTACCCCGCCCGCCCTCGGCCGGGCGCGAGGTCCGCGGTGTATCCGGTGAGGTCCTGGAGGGTCGTGTCGAGTGCGTCCGCGAGCCGGACCAGGAACTCGATTCCCGGAGTGGGAAGTTGCTCTTCCAGCAGGGTGATGTAGCCAGGTGTGGAGCCGGTCCTCGCGGCCACCTCCTCGCGGGAGAGGCCGAGTCGGGAGCGTCTGGCCTCGACGCGGCGGCCGAGGTCGCTCATACGGTGTCGGGCGGCGGAGTTCATCACTGGTCTCCCTCCGAGGGGGCGGGGCGGCGCTGGGGGACGACGGCGACCGGACAGGAGGCGTGGTGCAGGGCCCGGTGGGCGACCCTGCCCAGCTCCAGGCCGACCAGGCCGTCCCGGCGTCGTGCCCCGACCACCAACAGGTCGGCGGCGGCGGAGCGTTCGGTCAGCACCTTGTGAGCCGGACCCTCGACCGTGCTGCTGCGCAGCCGGACCCGGGGGTACTCCTCCGCCATCGGTTCCAGGGCCTTGTCGAGGAGTTCCGACGCCCGGTGCTCCATGGCCGAGGCGGGCTCACCGGTGAGCAGCGGGTGGCCGGTCGGTCCGTGCGCCGGCCGTCGCCAGGTGCGAACGACGTCGAGTTCCGCGCCCCGGGCAGCCGCCTCGCGAAAGGCGAACCGTACGGCCGGGGCGTCCACGTCGTGGTCGCCGATGCCCAGCAGGATCCGCCGGTGGCGCGCCTCCCGTGCGTACGTGTCCCCGCGGACCACGACGACCGGTCCGGGGGCCCGGGCGGCCACGACGAGGCCGACGGATCCGAGCAGGAGGTCGGCCAGCTCTCCCCGTCCACGCGACCCGACCACCAGGAGCACGGCTTCCTGCCCCTCCCTGAGCAGCGCACCGGTCGCGTCCTCGGCAAGGACGTCCGCGGTGAGGGTGAGAGCGGGAGCGCGTCGCCGGGCCCGCTCCACGGCCGTGCCGACGATGTTCTCCGCGAGGACCTGGCCGGAGGGCCGGTCCGGGGACCGGGTCGGCACGACCCCTTCGTAGTGTTCCCACAGCGAGGCGTGCACGATGTGCAGCGCCCATCCGTGCCGTACCGCTTCGTCGACGGCCCAGTCCAGCGCCGCGAGACCGGCGTCGGAACCGTCGACGCCCACCACCACGGGGCCTGCCACGGGCGAGTCCATCGTCCCCACCGCCTTCCGCGTACGAGGGGGTGCACTGCCACGCTCGCACCGGGACGCGGTGGCCGATAGGGCCGGTCGGCCCCGGCCTCGGCCCGTCGGTCCCGGTCCCGGCCAGCGCCCGCGGGGGAAGGAACACGAGGTGCCCGGGCGGCCGGCGGCTGTTCCCTCCGCCCCGCGGGCGGCACGGCCGGCCTCATAGGGGCCAACGGTCCCGGAAGGGGACCGTTCGGCACTCCTGTCGGGAGGTTCCGCCCACGAGGGTGGAATCCACGGAGATCGCCCGCCCGGCGAAGGAGAAGCGCCATGCAGCACCGCACCGTCTTCGAGCGGAGCCACCCCGATGAACGCTTGGCGCGCCGCGTACGGAAGGAGCGGGTGATGCGTCACCGCAGGATCGACGAGCTGTTGACCCGTGAGGTGGTGAGCGTCCGCAGCGACACGCCGTTCAGGGAGATCGTGCGAATGCTGTCGCAGCACCGGGTGACCGCCGGGCCGGTGGTGGACGAAGAAAACCGGGTGATCGGCGTCGTCTCCGAGGGCGATCTGCTGCGGAAGACCGCCGACCGGGGCGTGCTGTCGGCGATCGAGCGCATGTGCGCGACGGTCGACGGAGTGGTCTCGGTCTCCGTCACCCGGCTCACGTACGAGAAGGACGACGTCCTCTCAGGAGGTGGACGATCATGACACAGGGCATCGTGGTCGGTGTCGACGGCACCGAGCAGGCGCGGGTCGCCGCCGAGTGGGCGGCGGAGGAGGCCGTACTGCGCGGCACCGGCGTCCATCTGGTCCACGCGCATGAACCGTGGCCCGATTCCGTCGCCCACTGGGCGACCCGGGAGTCCGAGGAGCAGTGGGCGGAGGACCTGCTCGCGCGGACCGCCGACGCACTGCGCGAACGGCACCCGGGCCTGTCCCTCACCACCAGATCGCTCCCTTCGGGCCCCGTCCCGGGCCTCGTCGCCGCGGGCGACGAGGGTGACCTCCTGGTCTTGGGTTCGCGCGCGCTGGGCGGTGTGGCCGGGTACGTGGTCGGTTCGGTCGGGCTGACCGTCGCCGGTGCCGTCGAGCGCCCTGTGGTCCTCGTCCGCGCCCTCGGAGACACCTCGCCGCGCGGCTCGGTGGTGGTGGGGATCGACGCGCGACAGCCCGCGGACGCCCTCCTGGGGTTCGCCTTCGAGGAGGCCGCCCGTCGCCGCACCGGGGTGAACGTCGTCCACGCCCAGCAGCTTCCGCCCTACGCCGTCCTCGGGCCGGCCGTGGTCCCGGACATCCGGCCCACCGTGGCCCCCGAGATCGAGCGTTCGCTGGAGGACGTCCTCGAGCCCTGGCGCACCAAGTTCCCCGACGTGACGGCCACCGCCCGCGTGGTGATCGGATCGGCCGGCCTCGCACTGGTGCGGGCAGCGGGGGACGCCGGGCTCGTCGTGGTGGGCCGGCGTACCCGTCGTTCGGTGCTGGGCGCCCACATCGGCAGCGTGGCCCACGCCGTACTGCACCACAGCCGCGCGCCCGTCGTTCTCGTACCCCACGACTGATCGCGGGCCGGTTCACTCCTCCGGACCGGCAGGGCGGAGCCGTACCGCCGTGACCTTGTACTCCGGGCACGAGGTCACGGTGTCGGCGTGCTCCGACGTGAGCGAGTTGACGCGCTCGTCCGGGAAGTGGAACGCGCAGAAGACCTGTCCGGGCGCGAGGTCGAGGCCGACCCGGGCGATCAGCCGCGCCTGTCCGTGCCGGCTGTGGACGAGGACGGGAGTGCCGTCCCGCACGCCGTACCGCGCCGCGTCCTGGGGGTGCAGGTCGAGGCGACCGTGGGGGTCGAGCATGAGGTTCGCGCCGTGCCGGGTCATGCTGCCGGAGTTGTAGTGGGCCCAGCGGCGTCCCGTGACGAGCAGGAGGGGGTAGTCGGCGTCAGGTTCCTCGCCCGGCGGCAGATAGGGGGCGGCGCAGAGGTGGGCGCGGCCGTCGGGGGTGGCGAACTCCTCGGTGTACAGGGTTGCTTCGCCGGGTCGGTCCGGTGACGGGCAGGGCCAGGGAACGGCGCCCTCGCGGTCCAGTCGGGCATGCGAGAGACCGGCGAGGACCGGGGCCGTCCGCCCGCACTCCGTGAGGGCGTCGGCGGGCGTGGGGCAGCCGAGGTCGGCGCCCAGCGCGGTGGCCACGGCGTGGACGACGGCGAAGTCGCTGCGGGCCGATCCCGGCGGCCGTACGGCGGCCCGTACGCGCTGGAACCGGCGGTCGAAGTTCACGAAGGTGCCGTCCTTCTCCAGCCAGGAGGCCACGGGCAGGACGACGTCCGCGTGCCGGGCGGTCTCCCCCAGGAACAACTCGTCGACGACCACCAGCGGGCAGGCGTCGAGGGCCGCGGCCACGCGCCGGCTGTCGGGGTCGGTGGCGCACACGTCCTCGCCGATGATCCACAGGGCTCGCAGCCGCCCCTCGCGGGCCGCCTCGAACATCTCGGGGATCCGCATCCCCGGCGTCGGCGGGACCGGTCGTCCCCAGACCGCTTCGGCGCGGGCGCGGGCGTCGGGATCGGTGACGCGGCCGTAGCCGGGCAGCAGGTCGGGCAGGGCCCCCATGTCGGAGGCGCCCTGGACGTTGTTCTGGCCGCGCAGCGGGCTGATGCCGAAGCCCCGTCCCGTGCCGCCGACGGCACCGCGCAGGATGGGCAGGTTGGCCAGGGTGCGTACGCCGTCGGTGCCGTGGAGGTGCTCGGTGACGCCGAGCCCGTAGACGACGGCGGGGCGTTCGGCCCGCCCGTAGAGCCGGGCCGCTTCCCTGATGTCCGTCGCCGGGACACCGGTGATCCCGGCGACGCGTGCGGGTGGGTAGTCGGCCAGGAGCGTGGTCAGTTCGTCGAGCCCGGTGGCGCGGTCACGGAGGAAGCCGGGATCGGCCATGCCTTCGTCGACGAGGACGTGGGCGAGGCCGTGGAAGAGGGCGACGTTGGTGCCGGGCCGGGGCCGCAGGTGGAGGTCGGCGTGGCGGGCGAGGCCGACGCCGCGTGGATCGGCGACGATGAGCGCGGCGCCGTCGAGGGCTCGCTGGAGGAGGCGGGCGCCGACGACGGGGTGCGCCTCGACGGGGTTGGCGCCGACGACCAGGAAGCAGTCGGCGGTCTCCACGTCGTCGAAGGAGTCGGTGCCGCCGGCCCTCCCGAAGGACGCGGTGAGTCCGGCCGCGGAAGGGGCGTGGCACAGGCGGGAGCAGTTGTCGACGTTGTTGGTGCCGATGACGGTGCGCAGGAACTTCTGGACGAGGTAGTTCTCCTCGTTGGTGGCGCGGGCCGAGGAGATCGCGGCGACCGCGTCGGGGCCGCCCTGCGCGACGGCGGCACGCAGGCCTTCCGCGACGACGCCGATCGCCTCGTCCCAGCCGACCGGAGTCAGGACGCCGTCGCGTCGGACCAGGGGCTCGGTGAGACGTTCGGCCGAGGTGAGGTAGCCGTACGAGAAGCGGCCCTTGACGCAGGCGTGCCCCCGGTTGACCGCCCCGTCGCGGGCGGGCAGCACGGCGGTGACCCGGTCGTCGCGGACGACGACGTCCAGGGTGCAGCCGACGCCGCAGTACCCGCACGTGGTGCGCACCCGGTCGGGATCCGGCCGCCGGGAGGTGAGGCCCCGGCCGGGACCCGGCTGGGCGATCGCACCGGTGGGGCAGGTGTCGACGCAGCCGCCGCAGGCCACGCAGTCGGATTCCGCCCAGGGTCCGCCGGTGCCGGGAGCGACGACGGTGTCGGCGCCCCGCCCTGTGAGGGTGAGGGCGAAGGTGCCCTGCACATCGGCGCACATGCGCACGCAGCGGCCGCAGGCGATGCAGAGGTCACGGTCGAGCCGGACGTACGGGTGCGTCTCGTCGTGCCCTCGCCCAGGTGTCCCGGCGGCGGTGTCCGGGGCGATGTCCAACGTGCGGCAGGCTTCGGCGAGTTCGCTGGGCGTTCCGTCCGCGAGCGCGTACCGCGGGAGCGCCGAGGCGATGAGGGCGACGGCGTCCCGGCGCAGGTTCCGCACCTCCTCGCCGACGGTGTCGACCGTCATGCCCGACGCGGCGGGCGTGACGCACGCGGCGACGGTCCGCCCGTCGGCGTGGACCAGGCAGGTCCGGCAGGAGCCGACGGATCGGAGGCGGTCGTCGTGACAAAGGGAGGGAAGCTCGGCGCCGGCGGCCCGCGCCGCGTCGAGCAGGGTCGCTCCGGCGGGCAGTTCGACCGTGACGCCGTCGACCTGGAGACAGGTCACCGGTCCCACCCCGCGAGGGCG
>NZ_MWIG01000162.1:0-12834 GCF_002156145.1 Streptomyces sp. NRRL B-24572
CGGGACGTCCCGACAACCGGGGCCTGCTCGACCAGATCGCCGCCCTGACCTGGGTCCGGGACAACATCGCCTCCTTCGGCGGCGACCCGGACCGGGTCACGGTCTTCGGCGAGTCGGCGGGCGCGATGAGCATCGGCGCGCTCCTGACCACCGACGCGGCCCGGGGCCTCTTCCACCGGGCGATCCTGCA
The DNA here is from genome assembly GCF_002156145.1 of Streptomyces sp. NRRL B-24572. Classification (NCBI taxonomy): domain Bacteria; kingdom Bacillati; phylum Actinomycetota; class Actinomycetes; order Kitasatosporales; family Streptomycetaceae; genus Streptomyces; species Streptomyces sp. NRRL B-24572. The sequence continues at coordinate 191 of NZ_MWIG01000162.1, forward strand.
GAGCGGGGCCTGCCACCACTTCCTGCGCCCGTCGTCGGCCGGATTGATCGCCGCCCGCCTGGCGGAGAAACTCGGGATCGAGCCGACACCCGAGGCCTTCGAGGCCGTTCCCCTGAAGGAACTCCTCCCGGCCCAGGCCGAGTTGCGGGCGGAGGTGGGCGCCGACCCGGACCCGGCGCGATGGGGCGAGGCGGTCCTCAACATGATGCCCTTCGAGCCGGTCCGCCCGGGGCCCGCCCTCCCCGGCCCGGACTGCGGCGTCGACCTCCTGATCGGCAGCAACCGCGAGGAGTACCGCCTCTTCCTGGTGCCGACGGAGCGCCTGCACGTCTTCCCCGAGTCCTCGCTCCGCGCCATGACCGAGGCCTACGGCCTCGACCCGGCCGAAGCCCTCCCCGTCTACCGGGCCGCCGCCCGTCCGGGCGCCACGCCGGGCGAACTCCTCGACGCGGTGGCGACCGACTGGTTCTACCGGATCCCCGCCATCCGCCTGGCCGAGTCCGTCCCGGGCTCGTACCTCTACGAATTCGCCTGGCGCTCGCCGCAGTTCGACGGGAACCTCGGCGCCTGCCACGCCCTGGAGCTGCCCTTCGTCTTCGACCGCCTCGACGACCCCTCGTACGCCCCGATGCTCGGCGACCACCCGCCCCGGGCCCTCGCGGACGCCGTGCACCGGGCGTGGGTCTCCTTCGCGAGGACGGGCAGCCCCGGCTGGGAGGCGTACGACAGGACGACCCGTACGACGATGACCTTCACCGCCCCCGCGTCCACGACGGTCGCCGACCCCCGCGCGGAGCAACGGCTCCTCTGGGAGGGCGTGCGCTGAGGGGGCTACCTCTTGTCGCGGGTGACGACGGCGTTGCGGGTGACCACGGCGCCGAAGAGGGCCAGGCCCTTGATCACGACGCGCGGTGTGCCCGGCTTGCCGATCCGCCGGGCGGCACGCTTGTCGAAGACGCCGAAGAGTCCAAGACCCCGCACCTCCACCTCGATGTCCTCCGGGACGACGATCCTGGTGCCGCCCCACAGGGCGACGGCGCGGATCTCGGTGTCCTGACTGCTGAAGCGCGCCTCGGAGAGGTCGAGCCTGCCGCCGCCCCACATCGACCAGACGGTCATGCGGGGCGGCACGATCCAGGGGCCCTTGCGCTCGAAGCCGCCGAAGACGCCCGCGACGAAGCCGCGCGAGGTCGCCGGCCGGTCCACCACGAGCGCGTCGCGCGGGCCGGGGCTCGGCAGACCGCGGCAGGCCTGCTCCAGGTCTCCGCGGGTGCGGGAGGCGTGCACCTCGTCGAGGCGTGCCGACAGATCGGCCAGCGGCAGCCGGCCGTTCTCGACGGCGGTCCGCAGTCGCTCCTCGGCGTCGGAACGCTCACGGTCCGAGGCGAGGACGTCCAGGTCGTGCTGGGTCACAGGGTCAACCCTCCGAGATGGGCGGCGAGGACGGTGGACAGGGCGGTGCGATAGGCGGCGTCGTGCTCGGGCCGCTCGGGGTCGTGGCCGAGGTCGGCGAGCCAGTAGCGCCGGCCGAGGGCGTATCCGTACGCGCCGGACATGGCGAGCAGGACGACCTGCTCGATCCGCGTCCGGTCGGGGCCTTCGGGCGGGGGGAGCACCGAGCGGACGCCCTCCTCGATCACGTCGACCAGGCGGGAGAGGTTCGTGGGGGAGTCCGGGGCGGCCCCGTCGTCCCAGCCGTGGAGCTGGGACCACGTCCACAGCCGGACGTAGCGCTCGTCGGCGAGGATCTCGAAGAGCACCTCGGTCATGCCGACCGCGTACGGCACGCTGCCGTCGGCCCGCATGCGTTCCCGTACGAGCTCCCGCTTGCGCTCGTTCTCGCGTTCGAGCACGGCTCGCACCAGCGCCCGGTAGGTCCCGAAGTAGTGGGTGACGAGCCCGTGCGTCACCCCGACCGCCTCCGCGACCCGGCGCAGTCCCACCCCGTCGGGACCGTGCCGGGCGATGAGCTCGGTGGCGGCGTCCAGGATCTCGGCGCGTGCTTGGTCCGGGGTGCGCCGGCGTCGTGCGGGAGGCATGGGCCCTTCCCTGTTGGCAGAGTGGACAATATCGTGTTGTCCACTCTGCCAATAATCCTGAGTGCCGGTCAACTCGCCGCGCGCCGACCGTAGATGGCCGACGTCGAGGGTGCGGGGCGGTGGGGTGGACGATCTCCTGAAGTGCCGTTGGCGTCGTCCGCATGGACCAGGGCGAACGCGCACTTCACGCCTCCTCGTTCGGCGCGGCGGCGGTCGCCTACGCCGAGCACCGTCCGGACTGCGCGCGGACGGCGGTGGGCTGGGCGCTCGCATCCGCGCCCGGCCCGCGGGTGCTCGACCTCGGCGCCGGAACCGGCAAGCTGACCGCCCCCTGGTCGCGATGGGCGCCGAGGTCGTCGCGGTCGAGCCCGACCCGGCGATGCTCGCCGAGCTGCGCCGCGCGCGGGGGCCCTGGTCCTGCCGGAGCCGGAGCGGGAGGCCCTGCTCGGCCGGATCCGCGCGTTCCTCGCGGGCAGGCCGGAGACCGCCGACGGCGAGTTCACCCTCCCGATGCGGACCGGCGTGCCGCGCGTCCGCCGGCTCTGAGACACGACCGGGCGACACCACCCTCCGGGACGGTCCCCGGGAGGGTGGGGCCCGGGGACTCAGTCGGTGTCCGTCCCCGGCCGCGCCTTGGCGAGGGTGCAGACGCCGTCCACGCACTGGCGCTCCAGACGGCCCCGGGAGATGGTCTGCGCCAGGCCGACCATCCAGCAGGTGGGGCAGCCGCGGAAGGCGACCAGGGCCAGCGGGGCCGCGAGCAGGGCGGCCGGGCCGGCGACGGGCACCATGGCGATCGAGCCGATGATCAGCCCGAAACCGATGAGGCCGCGCGCCAGATGGCGCGGGACGGACTTGCTGGCGAAGTTCGGCGCCGCGGGCGGTGCGGACGCCACGGAGGGCGCGGACATCACGGAAGGTGCGATGACCGGGGGCTTCGCGCCCTCGGGGGGCTTCGCGATGTTCAGGGTGGTCATGGTCGTGAGTCTCCTTCGACTGGTCTGTCGACGGCTTGATCTGATGCCTGGTCGGTCGCTTCCAGCGCGTGACGCAGTGCCGCCCGTGCCCGGTGCAGCCGCGACTTCATCGCGGCGGTGCTCAGACCGAGCGCATGGGCGACGGTCCTGCCGGACAGGCCCTGGACGTCACGCATGATCAGGACCTGTCGCTGGTCACGGGGAAGGGCGCCGACCGCGGCCGCGATCCGCTCCACCTCCAGCCGGTACAGCACCGCCTCCTCGGCGGACGGTTCCGCGCATGCCTCCGGCTCGGCCGACGCCTCGTCACGCCGTGCGACGAGCAGCCGCACCTGCCGGAGGCACTCGTTGCGCACGATCCGGAACATCCACGAGGCGAGCGCACCGGTGGCCCTCAAGGTGCCGATCTTCCGGTAGAGGATGATCAGCGCCTCCTGGGCCGCGTCCTCCGCGTCCTGCGGCGAGGCGCACAGCGAGAGGGCGAACTTGCGCACATGCGGCTGCGATTCCATGACGACGGTGGTGAGCGACGTGACGTCGCCGTCCTGCGCGGCCTTGATGAGCCGCTCGTCGGGCCAGGAGAAGCGTCGGTTCATGCGCTACTCATATCGGAAGGCGTCCCGCGCGCAGACGCCGGTCAGCTTCGGCTCCTGTTGAAGCGCCGCATCAGGTGCCAGCTGCACGCACCCACGAGCACCACGCCGACCACGATGAGGGCAGTGACCATGATTGCTGTTTCCTCCCGGTTCCGTCCGGTCCGTTCGACCGGTGCACACATAAGAGACGGGGAGGTCCCGAGAGGATTCGCCTCCCGGTGAAGTTTTTTCCGAAGGACGGACTACCGGCCCCTGAGCAGGTCGCCGACCGCCGCGACGCCCGCCGTGACGGCGCGCTCGCCGACGTTGCCGAAGCCCAGGACCAGCCGCACCGGCCCCGGCTCGGCCGCTCGCGAGGCGCGGCAGGCGCTCATGCCGTAGAGGCCGACCGACCGGGCGCGGGCCGCGGCGACGAGGGCCTGCTCGTCGGCCGGTCCGGCGAGGTGGGCGACCGCGTGGAAGCCGGCCGCGAGACCGGTCACCCCGACCTCGGGGGCGTGCTCGGCGAGCGCCGCCACCAGGGTCGTGCGCCGCGCCGCGTACGTCGCCCGCATCCGGCGCAGGTGCCGGTCGAAGCGGCCGGACTCGATCAGTCGCGCGAGGGCGAGCTGGTCGAGAGTGGGGGAGCCGCGGTCGCTCAGCCGCTTCTGCTCGACGATCGTCCCGGTGAGCGCCGCGGGACAGAGCATCCAGCCGATGCGCAGCGCCGGCGCGAGGGACTTGCTGACCGTGCCCAGGGAGATCACCCGGTCGGCGGCGAGGCCCTGCAGCGCGCCCACCGGCTCCCGGTCGTACCGGAACTCGGCGTCGTAGTCGTCCTCGATGATCACCGCGTCCCGGCTCCTGGCCCACTCGATCAGTGCGAGCCGCCGCTCGGGGGCCAGGGCGACGCCGGTGGGCCACTGGTGTGCGGGAGTCACGACGACGGCGCGGGCATCGGTCGCGGAGAGCGCCCGCACGTCGATGCCGCGCTCGTCGACCGGTACGGGGACCGCCGACATGCCCGCCCGGGACGCGGCGGAGGAGACCGTGGACGGTGAGCCGGGGTCCTCGTACGCCACCGTGCGGACGCCCGCCCCGGCCAGCGCGCGCAGGGCCAGACCGAGGCCCTGCGCGTAGCCGGAGCAGATCACGGTCCGTTCCGGATCCGCCGCCGCGGCGCGCACGCGCCGCAGGTATCCGGCGAGGACTTCGCGCAACTCCGCGCTGCCGCGCGGATCTCCGTATCCGAGCGCCGACGTCGGCATGGCGCGGCCCGCCTCGCGCATGGCCCACAGCCAGTCGGCGAGCGGGAAGGAACCCAGGTCCGGGACGCCCCAGGCGAAGTCGGCCAGGAGACGGGACGGCGCCGAGGGCGGCGACGGGGGCGCCGGTGGTACCCCCGCGCCGGTGGCGACCCGGGTGGCGGAGCCGACGCGTGTCACCAGGTATCCCTCGGCCTGGAGCTGGGCGTAGCACTCCTGCACGAGCCCGCGCGACACCCCGAGCATCCGGGCGAACTCGCGGGAGGACGGCAGCCGTTCGCCCACCCGCAGCCGCCCGGTCCGGATCGCGTCCCGCAGTCCGAGTTCCAGCTGGGACCGCAGCGGCTCGCCGCTGTCCCGGTCGACGACGAGGAGCAGCTCGGGCGACAGACCGGACCACTCCAGAGGCATGGAATCGGATCTTACCGACGACCGGCCGGGACCATAGCGTCGTCGGGTGACCAAGATGCTCAACTCACAAGCGGAGGGCGCCGGTTCGCGGCCGCCTCTGGTGACGCGGCCCCTGCTGCTGCGTTTCGTCTCGATCATCGGCGCCTCGACGAGCTTCTATCTGCTCCTGTCGGTCGTCCCCCTCTACGCCGAGGCGGCCGGCGGCGGCCACGGCAGCGCCGCCGGGCTCACCACCGGCGCGCTGATGCTGGCCACCGTCGGGGGCGAGCTGGCCACCCCCCGGTTCGTCGCCCGCTTCGGCTACCGCCTCGTGCTGGCGGCGGGCCTCGTCCTCCTCGGGGCGCCCGCGTTCGCGCTCTCCGCGTCCGGGAGCCCGGTCTGGATCACGGCGGTCTGCGTCCTGCGCGGCCTCGGCTTCGCGTTCACGGTCGTCGCGGGCGGTGCCCTGACGGCCTCGCTCATCCCGGCCGGGCGCCGCGGGGAGGGGCTGGCCCTGGTCGGCATCGTGTCCGGGGTGCCGTCCCTGGTGGCGCTGCCGCTGGGAGTGTGGCTGGCGGCGCACGTGGGGTACGGGCCGGTCTTCGCCGCCGGAGCCGTGGCCGCGCTGGCCGCCGTCGTCTCGGTGCCGGGCCTGCCGGACCGCGAACCGGCCTCGGAGCGGGCGATCGGGGTGACGGCCGGGCTCCGGACGGCCGCGCTGTCACGGCCCACCCTCGTCTTCGCGGCGACCGCGCTCGCCGCCGGAATCCTCGTCACCTTCCTTCCCCTCGCCGTCCCTTCGGCCTCCGCGGGAGTCGTCGCCGCGGCCCTGTTCGCCCAGTCCGCGGCATCGACCGCGGCCCGCTGGGTCGCCGGCCGGCACGGCGACCGGCACGGTCCCGCCGTACTCCTCCTGCCCGGCCTCGTCGCCGCGGCCGCGGGGACGCTGCTCACCGCCCTGACCCACAGTCCGGTGGCCGTCGTCGTCGGCGTGACCCTGTTCGGAATCGGCTTCGGCATCACGCAGAACGCCACCCTGACGCTGATGTACGCGCGGGTCCCCGCCTCCGGATACGGAACCGTCAGCGCCCTGTGGAACTTCGCCTTCGACGCCGGCATGGGCGTCGGGGCCGTCGGCTTCGGGATCCTCGCGGGCCGGACCGGCTACCCGGCGGCCTTCGCCCTCACCGCCGCACTGATGCTCACGGCTCTCGTCCCGGCCCGGCGCGACCGGCGGACGGAGGGCTCCCGCGCCTGACGCGCCCGGGTCGGGGCCGATCACGGGCCGGTCGACAGCGGCACGGTGACCTGCTTCAGTCCGACCTCCGCACCGTCCGCCGGATCGGCGCCCTGACCCTGGCCACCCACTTCGGCCAGGGGCAGGGCTTCACCAAGGTCGACGTCCAGACCCGGGACGGCTCGGCCTGGACCACCCGCCTCACCGGCGCCCTCACATGTGCGGATGGCCGTAGTACCGGGCGAACTGCTCCAGGTAGGCGGGCTCCTCGGAGTACTTCGCCTCGTCGAAGTCCGGGGCGTCCTTGATCTGGTCCTTCGTGCGGTCGACGTACACCTTCTCCTCGGCGGTGTCGATCAGCTCGATGGTCCCGGCCGGAAGGAGGACGCGCCGGCCGAAGATCCAGGCCCCGACGTCGACGACCAGATGGGACGAGTCGACGTCCTCGGTGTGCCTGTCGACCTTCCCGATGGTGCCGTCCGTGGCCTCGACCTTGTAGCCGACGAGATCGACCCCCTGCCGGTACCCGGTGCCCGGGCGGTAGTTCCAGATGTCGAACTCACTCATGGCGGCACCTCTCCTCCGCCTCCATGGTCTCGTGCGCCCCCGGCGCCCGCACGTCGTCCCCCACGGTGACCCGAACAGGTGAGGCGTCCGGCCATTCGGCCGCCCGGCCCTTGTCGCCGCGGCCCGCACGGGCAGGCTGGGAGCGTGAGAGTGCCCCTGTTCCTCGCAGTGACGACGGCCGTGGTCGCCCTGTCCGCCTGCGGCGCACCACAGGCCCGCCAGGACGGAGCGACCGGTGCGGGCCGGTTCTTCGAGGAGTCCCTCGTCGCCGGAAACTTCGGCGTCGCGTGCGGACTGCTCGCCCCGGAGAGCCGTGAGCAGCTCGAAGAGGGGGAGAAGAAGCCGTGCGCGGAGGCACTCCCGTCCCAGGAGCTGCCGCGCGGCGGCGCCGTGCGGAGCGTGGACGTCTACGGCCGGCAGGCGCTGCTGCGTCTCGACGGCGACGTCCTGTTCCTCTCGGAGTTCGACGAGGGGTGGCGGGTCACCGCCGCGGGATGCGCGCCCGAAGAGGGCGACACGCCGTACCACTGCGTACTGAAGGGGGCGTGACGTGCGGACGCTGTTCGTCGTGTGCGTGGTGACCGTCGTGGGCGGACTCGCCTACTTCAGCGCGATCGGAGCGCTGCACCGGTGACGGCCGGCCGGGCCCCGAAGGGCGGATTCTGGCGGTCGAACAGCCTCACCCTCGGTTTCGGCCTGGCGTTCCTGGTCGTCCTGGGCGCCCAGGCGGTCGCCGGGCGCGCGGAGTTCAACGAACAGCTCGCCGTCGAGGGACTCCAGCAGATCGGCCTCGGCGCGTACCTGGCATCCTCGGACTTCGCCGTCGACGTCACCGAGAACTGGCAGTCGGAGTTCCTGCAGTTCTTCCTCTACATCTTCGGCACGGTCTATCTGCTCCAGCGCGGCTCCCCGGAGTCCAAGCCGCTGCACAAGGTGGGCACGGAGAGCGAGCGCGAACAGCACATGGGTGACCACACCCGGCCCGACTCGCCCCGCTGGGCCGGTACGAAGGACTGGCGGCAGGCCGTCTACTCCCGGTCACTCGGCCTCGTCATGGCCGTCTTCTTCCTGCTGTCCTGGCTGGCGCAGTCGATCTCCGGCACCGCCGCCTTCAACGAACTGCGGCTGCGGCAGCTCCAGGCCCCCGTCAGCTGGCACTCCTACCTCGTCTCCGCCGACTTCTGGAACCGGTCCCTGCAGAACTGGCAGTCGGAACTCCTCGCCGTGGCGGCCATGGCCATCCTCTCCGTCTACCTGCGCCAGCGCGGCTCGCCCGAGTCCAAGCCCGTCGGCGCCGCGCACGAGGCCACCGGCGTCGAGGGGTGACGGGGTCCTGACAGCCGGGCCCGGGCGGACCGGCTGGTTGGCGGGGCGGCGCGGTTCTACCGTGGAGGGATGGTCTTCCGTCCCGCCGGGCGACGGCCCCGGGCCGGGCGGATGCTCGGCGCGATCCGCCGCTTCCGGGCCGGGCACCGGTGGGCGCCGGTCAGGGACCTCGGGCTCTGGCAGCGTTCGCTGGGGTTCGCGGCGCTCTCCTTCCTCACCCTGGTGCCGCTCCTGATCGTCGTGTCGGCGGCGGGTGCGGGCAGCGGGAAGGGGTTCGCGCAGTGGCTCGGCGACGGCATCGGGGTCTCCGCGCCCGCCAGGGCCGAGATCGAGCGGCTGTTCGCGCTGCCCGGCCAGGTGCGGCGGACCACGACGGCGCTCGGCCTCGCCCTGCTCGCCGTCTTCGGCCTCACGTTCGGCACGGTGGTGCAGAGCGGTTACGAGAAGGTCTGGGACCTCGCTCCGGCCCGCTGGCACGCCCGCTGGCGGCAGGTGCTGTGGCTCGCCGTGCTCATCGGGGTCCTCTATCTGTTCGCGGTGGCCCCGTTCTGGCACGGGACCCCGGCCGGCGGGGCGGTCTCCCTGCTGAGCGGCACCCTGTTCTTCTGGTGGTCGCAGCGACTGCTGCTCGGCGGCCGCATCGCGTGGCTCGCCCTGCTGCCCGGGGCGGTGTGCACCACGCTCGGACTGCTCGGGCTGAGGATCTTCTCCCGGCTCGTCTTCTCCCCGCTGATCGCGTCCAGCGCCGTCACGTACGGCCCGTTCGGCGCGTTCCTCGTCATCCAGACCTGGCTCGTCGCCGTGGGCGTCGTCGTGTTCGGCGGCGCGCTCGCCGGGCGCCTGGCCGACGGGGAACTGCCCCGTGTGACGCGCGTACGGAAACGGCGGGGGAGACGCCCGGGCCACCGCGGCCGGGTGAAGACGCCCCGTAGGTGAAGACACTCCACAGGCGCCGGCCCGTGCCGACCCCTCGCCTGTTACTCGCCGGTAGGCGATGATGGGGGTGACCATCCACACGGCCGGGGGCTGAGGCAGCGGTGACGACTTTCGACGCAAGGACCAGGGTGCACGCCTTCCGGGACGACGCCCTGGGAGAGCACGACGCCGTCGGGCTCGCCGAGGCGATCCGCCGCGGCGAGGTCGGCGCGGCCGAAGCGGCCAGGGACGCGGCCGAGCGGGTGCGGGCCGTCGAGGAACGGCTCCACGCGGTCCAGGTGCACGCGGACGCCCCGGCGCACGGTACCGGGACGACGGGCGGCGCCTTCGCGGGCGTCCCGACCTTCGTCAAGGACAACACCGACTACCGGGGACTGCCCACCGGCCACGGCAGCGCGGCCTTCACCCCGGGACCGGCCCGACGGCACGCGCCGTTCGCCCGGCAGTTCCTGAGCAGCGGCGTCACGGTGCTCGGCAAGACCCGGCTGCCCGAGTTCGGCTTCAGCCCGTCCACGGAGTACGAGGCCGCCGAGCCCGTCCGCAACCCGTGGAACACCGGCCACTCGGCGGGCGGTTCCTCGGGCGGCAGCGCGGCACTCGTCGCCGCCGGCGCGGTCCCGATCGCCCACGCCAACGACGGCGGCGGCTCCATACGCATACCCGCCGCCTGCTGCGGACTCGTCGGCCTCAAGCCCACCCGCGGCCGGGTCGTACCGAACGACCAGAGCCGCCGACTGCCCCTGGACCTCGTCGTCGACGGCGTCGTGAGCCGTTCCGTACGGGACACCGCCGCGTTCCTCGCCGCCGCCGAGACGCACTGGCGCAACCCGAAGCTGCCGCCCGTGGGCCTGGTCGAAGGCCCCTCCGGACGACGCCTCCGCATCGGACTCCTCCTCGACTCGCCGAACGGCGTCGCCTCCGACCCCGCCACCCGGGAGGCCGTCACGGAGACGGCGACGAGGCTCGAACGGCTCGGCCACACCGTCGAGCCGGTCGAGGTGGCCATCGACCCGCGCTTCACCGAGGACTTCCTCACCTACTGGGGGATGCTGTCGTTCCTCCTCGGCGCCACCGGCCGGACCCTCGGCCCGGACTTCGACCGGCACCGCATGGACGGCCTCAGCCGCGGGCTGCGCGCGACGTACCTGGAGAACTGGCGGCGCACCCCGGGCGTACTGCGGCGCCTGAAGCAGACGAAGGTGGCGTACGCGGCGGCGTTCCGGGGCCTCGACCTGCTCCTCAGCCCGGTCCTCGCCCACCCCGCGCCGCCGATCGGCCGGCTCGCACCGACCGTCCCCTACGCGACGCTCGTCGAGCGGATCCTCGCGTACGTCACGTTCACCCCGGTCGACAACGTCGTCGGCACCCCGTCGATCTCGCTGCCCAGCACCCGGGCGACGGACGACGGGCTGCCCGTCGGCGTCATGTTCTCCGGCCGCCCCGGCAGCGAACGGACCCTGCTCGACGTCGCGTTCACCCTGGAGGCGGACCGGCCGTTCCGGCGGATCCAGGATGCCTCCTAGCCTCCTGGCCTCCTAACCGCCGACCCGTTCGGCCAGGCGCGCCATGGCCCGCTCCAGCTCACGGCGCGCCCCGAACGGGACCAGCGCGGCCCGCCCCGGGACGCGGACGCCGCCGGTGAGCGCCACCCGGGTCGAGCCGCCCTCGGCCACCGCCGCCATCCCGATGACCAGGAACCGGCTCTGCAGCCAGCACCAGCCCGGCCGCAGGGCCCCGTGGAGGTGGGCCCGGAACCCGTAGCGGCTGCGGGCGAGGGCCTCCACCCGCTCGCCGTCCCGGCGCAGCACCCGCACCGACCGCATGTCGGGCTGGAACTTCCCGAAACCGCCCTCCAGATCGCCCATCACGGCCCACACCGCGTCGAGCGGCGCGGGCAGCACCCGCTCCACGATCCGTGCGCCCCGGACGGCGGCGCCCATGACCCGAAGGCGTCGCACGTCGTCGATCACTGCCTCTTCGCCGCTCACGCGGACCACGCCCTTCGGAAACTCTGCCGTGCCCGGTGCAACCGGGACTTCGCCGTGCCGGCCGGCACCCCGAGGAGCGCCGCCGCCGACTCCTCGTCCATCCCCTCGACGTCCCGCAGCACGAGCACCGCCCGGTGCGCCGGCGACAGCCGGGCCAGGACGTCGCCGATGTCGGCGGCCAGCAGCGGATCGCCCCGCTCCGGCACGTCGGGGAGCTCCGCCGGCCGCACCCGCGCCGCCCGCCTGGCGACCCTTACCGCCTCCCGTACGGAGATCGCCCGCACCCACCCGTACAGCGCCTCGGGCTCCCGCAACGACCGGAGAGAGGTGAAGACGGCGACCAGGGCCTCCTGGGTGGCGTCCGGACCGTCGTCCAGGGCGATGGGCCGGCAGATCCGGGCGATGTACGGGGTGAGGTGGTCGAGCAGATCGTGCAGGGCCAGGGTGTCGCCGCGCCGGGCGGCCCGCACGAGCGCCACGCCCCGGTCGACGGGACCGGCGGCCTCAGCGGGCGGCACGCAGGGCCGTCCAGCCGAAGACCAGGCTCAGCGGCGTGTAGAGCAGCGCGTTCAGCCAGGGGAAGGCCGCCCCGGAGCCGTCCCGGCCCAGCACGATCCACACCAGACCGGCCGCCCCGCGCAGCAGCATCCCGCCGGCCACGGCGTACGTCACGAGGCGCGGGATCCGGCGGCCGCGGACGCCGCGCGCGTGGGCGGCCACCGCGACCGCCGCGCACCCCTCGACCACCGCGAGCGGCAGCACCACCGCGGGGCCGAAGGACACGACACCGCCCAGGACGGCGAGCGAGAGGCCCCGCTCGTCGGCGGCGGGCCAGGTCAGGCCGGTCGCCCAGTAGACGTGCACAAGCGCGAGAACGGCCAGCAGGACGGCGACGGCACGCCCGCCGCCGACCGCACGAGGCCGCTCGATGTCGATGACCGCCATGGGATCCCCTCCGTATCGAGGCCGGCGCCGAGGGGCACCGACGTCTGAAGGAGGACCCGAACCGGGCGGGGGTTCCCCGTGATCCGCATCACGTACGGCCGGAGGCCTACCCACCGATGTCCACCACCCGGGCCCACTCCGGCGGCCCGGCCGGCACGTGGTCGGGGTCGTCCTCGTCCCAGGAGCGGAACCGCCGTGCGCGCGGGAACAGGCCCACCACCGTCCGGCAGGCCGGCCGCCCGGCCGGCCACGGCGTCTGACCGTCGGTCAGGACCACGAGCACGTCCGGCCGCGGGCGCGCCCGCAGGGCCGCGGCGAACCCGGTCCGCAGATCCGTACCCCCACCGCCCAGGAGCGGGATGCCCTCGGCGCGGCACAGCGGATGGACGATCCGCGCCG